>NZ_JAQVNX010000008.1 GCF_028702905.1 Methanofollis sp. | reverse complement strand
CCGGGATGTCGGCCTTCCCTGCGTCGGGGAGGTGGACGACCGCACAGGAGTTGTGCGAGGTGTAGGGGATCGCTTCATTGAAGAAGAGCTGGTGGCGGGTGACACCATAGATATCATATGTTTCTGAAAGTGCTGCCGCGACATTCCGTGCGAGACGCCCGGTGCCGCGGGACTCGAGGTTGTCGGTGTCATCCATTGCTACATAGACGGTCATAGAAATCTCCTGTACTCCATTTTCCCGATGGTGATAAAAGCCTGCGGAATTGGTCCTGAAAAAAAGGGGATATGCGGCGTGCGGGCCGGTTCCGCCGCGCACCGGTTAAATGGATCTGTTAAACTCATCGCGGCCACCGAGATGCCGCCCGATCCTGTCTGTGAGGGTGGCAAATTCTTCCTCAGACGTGGGCCGCCCTGCGAAGGCGACTCTGCTGCAGGTCTGCAGGGCGTCGCGCACCCACGGTGCCGCCGCATCCCCCCCTGCAAGGAGTTCCAGTGCCTCTTCGTCGGTGAGCTCGGTCCCCCTGCCGTGGGTCTGCGAGACCTGCACCCTGAGCGCCCGTGCCGCGCTGCGGTATGCGAGGGTCGTCTCCCCATTCCCGAACTCCTCCCGCGCCCGCGCAAGGATGGCGGCAGGCGAGGGGGGGGCAGTATCCTCCCTTTCTTTCTCCTCTCCCTGCCCTGACCGCTCTGACGGCCCGCCTGCCCGCAGGGCCGCCGCCAGCACGGCGACGAGCGCCGCCATCAGGGCGGCAAGGGGCAGCCAGTTCAGGTGCCTGTGCAGGGTCACACCGGTCACGGCCCCGCCGGCGACGGTGGCATTGACCCAGGCCGCCTCCCCGCCCCACGCAAGTGCGATGGTGCTCTGCTCACGGGTGGCATTGATGACTGTCCGCCCGCGGGAGAGTCCTTCCCCTGTAAGGGTTGCCGCATAGTCCTCGAATGTTGCATTCTCCTCGAGCACTGCAGGCACCCTGAGGGGTGCGCCGGTCTCAAGGGCGGCATAGGCGAGTGTCTCCCCCATCACTCCCCTGACCTCCGCTTCCTCTCCCCCGCGCCTGTAGGCGAGGGAGAAGGCGCCGGAGTCTGGATCTGCAGACCGCCCGGCCGGCGCAAATCCCTCTGCCCGGAGCATGCGGTCGAAGTCCCTGACCAGAGTGTCGCTCTGTGCTCGATCGAGGAGGTCGTTTTCTGCCTCCTTCTTCCGGTTGGTCTCGCCCAGAAGCGCTTCCTTGAGGGCGGCAGCGTCCTGCGCCGCCTGCCCAGCCTGGATTTCCCGGTCGGTCGTGCCACCCCTGCCAGATGGGGGCGACCTCCCTCCTGTCTGCCCGGCCGTTTCAGGGACCGAACTGACAGGCCCGCCGGTCTCTTTCTCCCCGGCCTGCTCCACTTCCTCGACAAAATGGACGGTGATCCCCCTGAGAGCCGCCGCCTTCCCGTCTGCGGAGGCGAAGGTGATCTCCAGGCTGCAGGTCGCCGGGACATCGAAGGTGCCGAGGGCCACCGGGACCTTGGTCGTGCCCGGCCCGAGGACGACGCCCCGCACCTGTGTCCGCCCTGACCCGCCCCCCTCTGGCCTGAGCGCGACGGTGAGGGTGCCCCTCGTCTCCGCGCCTGCGGTGTTCGCGGCTGCCACCTCGATCCCGGCCTGGGTACCGACCTGGAAGGTGTACTCGCTCTCTGCCGCGGTGAGGGAGACCTCCCCGGCGCTGCAGGCCTGGACGGCCGCGAGGAGGAGCAGAAGCAGGAGGAGAACCTTCCTGATCACGGGAGGATCCGCCCCCTCCCGTACCTGAGCCAGCACTCCGCGAGGAGGACGAGGGCCGCGCCGACAAAGAAGGCCCCGGCGATGTCCGTCTCCTCGGGCTCCCGCGCGATCGCACCCGGGAGGGAGGCATAGATCTCCTGCAGGGTGTCGCCGTCCACTGACCGGTAATAGGCACCGCCTGTCGCCGCCGCGATCCTCCGCAGGTTCTCCTCGTCGAGGTCCGCGTACTGCATCGTCCCGTCCTCTGCCGGCCCGAAGGCGGTGGGGGCGGCAGAACCGAGCCCGACGGTGAAGACCTGGACGTTGCGTTCCTGTGCGAAGGCCGCCGCCTCGGAGGGCGTGATGATGCCCGCGTTGTTCACGCCGTCGGAGAGGAGGACGACCACCTTCTTCCTGTTCGGCATGGCGTCGGCCATGTCCACCGCGAGGGCGAGGCCGTCGCCGAGGGCGGTCGGGCCGTCCTTCTGCCTGATGGCCGCGAGTTTCCCTTCCACCCGCGCGAGGTCGGGGGAGAGGTAGGCGGCGCTCATCGCCCCTGCCTCGAAGGTGACGACGCCGGCATAGTCCTCGTCCTCGAGACCGGCAAGGAGGGTGCCCCCTGCGGCCTTTGCGGCCTCAAGCCTGTTCGGGGCATAGTCCGCCGCGGCCATGCTCCCCGAGGTGTCCAGGGCGAGGACCACGCTCACCCCCTCGTGGACGCCGGCGAAGGGGACGTGCGGGCCGGCAAGGCCGGTGACGATGAGGCCGATCGCAAGGAGGGTGAGGAGGAAGAGGGCGAGAGGCCGTCGTGACGGCCGCGGGAGGGCCGCCTTCACGAGGGCGACGCGGGAGAAGGGGAGGGCCTCTGTCTTCCGTCTTTTCTGCGCCCGCAGGTAGAGGAGGTAGAGCAGAGGGAGGCCGATGAGGGCGAGGAGCCAGAGGGGGCGGGTGAAGCCCGGCATCTACCGCCTCCTGCCCGGTACGGCATCGATAAGGTCGTCCCCTGCCCTGAGGGGGAGGAGGGGTGTCCTGCAGGTGCCGGCGCCGGTGCCGAGGGCCCGCGCCTCCTCCTCCGCGGCCTCCCCGTACCTGGCCCTGAAGGCAGGGTCGGAGGTGTCGGCGATGACCTGCTCTCCTGTCTCCGGGTCTTCCAGGGAGATGAGGCCGACGTCGGGGAGCATCTCCTCCGCGGCGTCGACGACCCTGACGAGCACGGCCTCGTGGCGCCGCCGCAGGATGGCGAGGTCGTCGAAGAAGGGGTCTCCGAAGAAGTCTGAGACGACGGCGACGGTGGAGTGCCGGGGGACGGTGGCGGCGATGAACCTGAGGGGTGCGGCGAGGTCTGTCCTCCCCGAGAAGGGACGGCGGTCGAGGAGGGCGGAGAGGACGGCGGCGAGGTGCCTCTTCCCCCGCCGTGCCGGGATGAACGTCTCCACCCTGTCGGAGAAGAGGCAGAGGCCGAGACGGTCCCCGTTCTTCCCGGCCCCGAGGGCGAGTGCTGCGGCCGCCTCGATCACGGCCTTTTCCTTGCCTGCCGTGCCGCAAAATCCGGCCGAGGCCGAGACGTCGACGGTGATGTACAGGGTCGTCTCCCTGTCCTCGGCATACTCCCGCACATAGGGAGCGTTCCTGCGGGCGGTCACCTTCCAGTCGATGGTGCGGACGTCGTCGCCAGGGACATAGGCCCTGATGCCGGCGAACTCGACTCCCTGACCGGTGAGGGAGGAGCGGTGGCCCCCTGCCTGCATGCCGCCGACCGGGAGGAGGGCCTGGAGGGGCACGGGTCGCACTCCCCTGATCAGGGCGGCGACGTCGCACGCCATCACGGCACCTCGACGGCCTCGAGGACGGTGTCGACGACGGCGTCGGTGCCTGTCCCCGCGGCCTCGGCGGCATAGGTGAGGAGGATGCGGTGGCGGAGGGAGGCGTGGGCGACGGCCTTGATGTCATGGGGGACGATGTAGCCCCGGCCCGCGAGGAGGGCGCGGGCCTTTGCCCCGAGGACGAGGGCGATGGTCGCCCGCGGCGATGCCCCCCAGGCGACGGTCTCTGCAAGGTCGAGGCCGTACGCGGCTGGGTGGCGGGTGGCGTCCACGACCTTTGCGGCGTACTCCTGCACCGCGGGGTCGGCGCGGACCGCCCGCGCCGCCGCCCGCACCCTCAGGAGGTCCGGTGCAGAGAGGACGCATGCCGGGGTGACTGCCGTCCCCGAGGTGTACCTCTCCAGGATCTCGACCTCGTCGGCGACAGTCGGGTAGTCGATGAGGAGTTTGAAGAGGAAGCGGTCGGTCTGCGCCTCCGGGAGGGGGTAGGTGCCCTCAGACTCAAGGGGGTTCTGGGTGGCGAGGACGAAGAAGGGGTCGGGCAGAGGGAGGGTCTCCCCCTGGATCGTCACCTGCCTCTCCTGCATCGCCTCCAGGAGCGCGGACTGCACCTTCGGAGGCGCCCTGTTGATCTCGTCCGCCAGGATGATGTTGTGGAAGACCGGGCCCCTGACAAGGGAGAAGGTGCTCTCCTTCTGGTTGTACACCATCGTCCCTGTGATGTCTGAGGGGAGGAGGTCGGGGGTGAACTGGATGCGGGCGCAGGAGCAGTCGATGCAGGAAGCGAGGGACCGGACGATGAGGGTCTTTGCGAGGCCGGGCACCCCTTCGAGGAGGACGTTGCCTCCCGCCACGAGGGCTGTGAGGAGGCCGTCGATCGTCTCCTCCTGCCCGACGATCACCTTCTGCATCTCCTCCTTCACCGGGAGGAGCATCTGTCTGCACGCCTCCGCCTCTCCGGTGAGGTCATCTCTCTTTGCATCAGTTATCTCCACGGGATCACAGCCATATGACATCAGGTATGGCGAGTGGCTGTTATTACACTGTTGATTTTTCCATATCTGTTCAATATATCCATTTGACTTAACTATCTCTGCAGTCGGCCCTTTTTCAGAAATGGATGGGGCCTGGCCGGGAGGGTACGGCGGCCAGTACGCCCTGAGGGCCAAAGCGAAAGTTATAAGGTTTCAGGAGATATCAAATTCTTTTGTTTGATTAACACTTTCTGTTAATCAACAAATATAAACCTCGGAGCAAGCACGATCGGGAGCAGGCACTCCATGGCCCATAGGCCGGAAAGAGATCAGCGGCATTCCGGCCGCGGGCATACCTTCTGCACTGCATTGCCATATCCAGGTTCGGGTTCTCACCCTCCTTCCCCTGCTCCCCTGATCGGTGTCCACTTTTCTCTTGCCTTGCTATTGTATGGATTTTTTCCGCCTGCACCGCATTTCTCGTTGTTTCTATGGATGTAGGGGGAAGGGCCGCAACCTGGTCGCCCCTATCAACCTTGTTCTGTTGCACGTTCGGTCTCCGGAATTTCGTCCGCTTTCATCTTCAGGGGACGGTGGAACGCTCCGGTGTTCTTCCATCTATAGGTTTTCCCTTTTTCTCTGTCGGATACCGGATCATGCGGCTCTGCAGATCCTGATGTGAAGAGATGTCTCCGAATCAGCAGGTGTGGTCTTTCCCCCTTGATCGAGATGTGCTATGAAAAAGGGGCAGAGAGGATAGAGGGCAGCGTCGCGTTTGTGCAGAGGCTCGAAATGGCCGCGTTTTTTTCACAGGGGCCTGTGCCTGGCGTGTACCCGAACCGGCTTTCAAAGTTTGGGTTATATTTTTCTACGATAGAATTGATTTTAGGCCTGATACGCAGTTTTTGATCTTTGTATTTTGTCCTTATTCTGTAGTGTCGAGAATGTAATATGGGATAATTTTTATATCTTGTTCGTTTCATGGTATGTTTGTTGATTAATCCGCTCAGTTAATCAACTATTGTTGATTGGTGTGACCCGGTCGAAAAAATGAGCAAAGAGGTGAAACCATGAAAGAGAACGATGGTATCAGGAGCCTGGCCATGGTTGCCGTGGCCCTGATGATGCTTGCGATCACGGTCGCACCGGCGGCCGCGTTGACTACACTGCCGTACAGGCACTGCAACATATCAGTTGCAAACGATAATGGTACGAGATTTTATGACTTTTATTTGGACAACTATTACATGAAGTTCGACGGCGGCGGCCTCAACGCCCTCCACATCACAGATAGTATTTCTCTTCCGTACGGGTAGGTAACCAACTGGACGTTCGATAACGGCACGTTCTATGTCTCGGACACCGGTGGCAGGGGCTATGACGACGACATCATTCTGATGTTTGCCACGAACAGTTCAGACACCGACTTCACTCTCGCTATTAACTCAAGTGGTTACCAGTGGACGCCGACGGGCGATGGCTCTATACCGGTTGTAGACCCCGTAAACGACTACGTGGCAGGAGCGCTGGACGACACCTTCACAAATGCCAACTTCACGTATGGTTACCAGATAAACAAATCGTCGAGTGTTATGGAGTATCCCATCTTCTACGGCCAGGACATGAGCGGCACTAACAACACATTCCGGTTCATGTTCATCGACCTGAACGTCGGTGCGCTCGGCGTCAACAGTTCCTTTGAAGGTAATGGCATGGCGAAGGTCGATTACACCCTCAGCAACTTCGACGGCTTCTGTGCGTTCAATGCCTATGCTTGGTGCAACCAGTCCAACCAGGACCAGGGCATCTCCTGGACGAACAGGGTTCTGGATGCGGGCAGCAGCGGCTACACCGTGAGCCTCTGAGCGTGTAAATCCCTGAAAAATCTTATATTTCCTTTTTTTATCACCTTTCCCGCAACAGCAGGTGCCCGATCATCTCGTCTGTTAATGATATCTGTTATACTCCTGGGCAAATAATAATATTTTTATGGTGCTGCCGCCCGATAGTACTCCTGTTAACCATTCTGGGCAGTTAAATGGAATTCATTACCTTAAACGCGCATATTGTCCGTTCTTTTAGTCTGGAATGGGAGGAGTCACACGTATGAGAAAAGATTATTCTGAATCCGGCGGGAGGTACCTGCGGTGGATCGCCGCAACTTTCCTCCTGCTCTTTATGATCATCAGTATCGCCCCGGCGGCTGCCGATTCCGGTACTACGGTGATGCCTTCGAACAAGGACACACTGCTGAGTATCTCGAACAACGAAAACGCCCGGTTCAACGACTACGGCAACAACACCTATCACTTCTTCAACCCTGCCCAGAGTGCAACCCAGGGCCTGAACGCCTTTCATATTACGACCGATGCCTCGAACTCCAATGGTCAGGTCACGTTCAGCGGCGACCAGTCCGGCGTCTTTTACATCACCGACACCGGTGGCCGTGGCTGGGACGACGACGGCATCCTGATGCTGGCGATCAACGGCACGGTTCCCGACGACTTCAGAGTCCACATCAAGGCGAGCGGTTATCGGTGGACACCTGTACTCACGGGCACCTATCCTGCATTCGAGAATGTCACCTATGTGCCTGTCGCCCTGGACGAGACGTTCACCAAGAACGACTTCCTCTACGGTCCGCAGATCTGGAGGCCCTGTGCGGCGGCCGATTACCCGATCTTCGACGGACAGGACATGACCGATACGGGGAACATCTTCTCGATCATGTTCATCGACCTGAACGCAGGTATCCTCGGTGCGAACACCCTCTCTCGGTCTGACTTCTCGGGCCAGTCGATCACCGACAACGGCGCAATCAAGGTCGAGTATTCCTTCGAGAACCTGGAGACCTTCGCCGCGTTCGACGGCTACGCCTATACGGTCTCCTCGAACCAGGGGCAGGGCGTCCGCTGGACCAATCGCCTGAGTGCAACAGGCTCGTCCGGTTATGCCGTTATCGGCGTCCCGCCGGTGCTGACCTCGATCAATGTCACTCCCGCGACCGCTGACGTCGGGATCGGCACCTCGATGCAGTTCACCGCCACCGCCCTCGACCAGAACAACCGGCCGATGACCGGTCTCACCTTTGCGTGGTCGAGTAGCGACGAAACGGTCGGCATGGTAAATGAGACCGGGTACTTCACCGCCCTCGCAGCCGGCACGACCACAATCACGGCGGCAAACGACACTTTCGAGGGCACGGCCACGGTGACCGTCACCGCCGCGTCCCCCGGCCCGCAGCCCCTTCCCGACTACAACTACATCTTCTTCACCGTCGCCAACGACGCCGGCGTGAAATACAACGCCTTCGGCAACAACACCTACAATGTCAGGTTCGAAGGCTACGACCGCGGCCTCAACGCCCTGCACATCTCCACCGACCCGGCAGTCAACTTCGGTCAGGTGACGGTCTCCGAGAACCAGAGCAGCACCTTCTATGCGACCGACTCCGGCGGCAAGGGCTACGAGGACGAGATCATCCTGATGGTCGCCGTGAACGGGACGATCCCTGACACCTTCAGGCTGCATGTGAAGGCTGACGGTTACACATGGACCCCGAACCCGGTGAGCAACCAGGCCCCGCCCCTTGACACCGTGACCTACCAGCCCTCCGCCCTCGACGAGACCTTCACGAAGGAAGACTTCAGGTACGGCCCGCAGATCTGGAAGCCGACCGGCAACGGTTTCGACTACCCGATCTATTGCGGCCAAGACATGAGCGACGCTGCAAACACCTTCCAAGTGATGTTCATCGACCTGAACGCCGGCGTGCTTCGACCGAACGCTGCCCTCGAGAACCGGGGTGCAGTGCGGATCAACTACTCCTTCGAGAACCTGGACACCTTTGTGGCCTTCAACGTCTACGGCTACTGCCAGAACTCGAACAACGGCGACAACATGGTCGCCTGGAGCAACGCCCTCCTGGCGCCCAAGGTGACGAGCGGCTACTCGGTCATCGGCGCAGGGTCCGGCCCCACTCCCTCACGGATCGAGGTCGCCCCGGTCACGGCCGCTCTGAGCGTCGGCGACGACCAGCAGTTTGTCGCCACCGCCTATAACGCCGACGACAACCCGATGGCCGGCATCACCGTTGTCTGGTCGAGTTCGAATGAGACCGTGGGCGCGGTGAACGCCACCGGGTACTTCACCGCCCTTGCCGCCGGCACGACGAATGTCACCGCCTCGTACGGTGCGGTCTCGGGCAGCGCTGCGGTGACCGTCACCGAGCAGTCGGGCGGCCTTGCCGACTCGGCGTGGCCGATGGTCGGCCACGACCTGAGGCATACCGGGCAGAGCCCCTATACCGGACCGAGCGACCCGATGCAGAAATGGTCGTACACTACGGGTGGTTTCCTCACGATCCAGCCGGTGATCGACCAGAACGGAACGATTTATGTCGGCTCCCGGGACAAAAAACTCCACGCCGTCAACCCTGACGGCACGCTGAAATGGTCGTATCTCGCACTCAACCAGATCTACACAGCGTCAGCGATCGGCAGCGACGGCACCGTCTACTTCGGCTGCCGTGACGCGAAGATCTATGCCGTGAACCCTGACGGCACGCTGAAGTGGACGTTTACGACCGGCGGCGTCGTCTCCTCCGCCCCGACGATCGGTTCCGACGGCACGATCTATGCCGGCTCCGCCGGCACGAAGATCCACGCCATCAACCCGGACGGCACGGAGAAATGGTCTTACACAACCGGCGGGGCGGTCTCCTCGGCCCCAGCGATCGGTTCGGACGGTACGATCTACGCCGGTTCGGCCGACATGAAGATCTACGCCCTGAACCCCGACGGCACCCAGAAGTGGTCGTACACCACCGCTGGTGTGGTCAACACGGCCCCTGCGATCGGTGCTGACGGCACGATCTACGCCGGTTCGGCCGACGGCAGCCTCTATGCCCTGAATCCCGACGGCACCCAGAAGTGGTCGTACGCCACCGGTGGCGCCGTTGCGTCCCCTGCGATCGGCAGCGACGGCACGATCTATGTGGGTTCGGCCAGCAAGACCGTCAACGCCGTGAACCCCGACGGCACCCAGAAGTGGTCCTATACAACCACCGGCACCATCACGGAGGCACCGGCCGTCGATGCCGAAGGTACCGTCTATATCCCGTCCACCGACAAGAACGACCGGAACCTCTATGTGATCGGCTCCGACGGCACACTGAAGTGGACGTTCCTCGACCCCGTGAGCCCGCGGTTCTTCTACGCACCCTCCATCGGTGCGGACGGCACCATCTACGTCGGGTCGAGCGACAGTAAACTCTATGCGATCACCGAGAACACCGCGCCCAAGCTCACCACAATCTCTCTTGTACCGAAGAACCCCACCGTCCTCAAGGGGAACGGACTCTCCCTCAATGCAACGGCCATCGACCAGTACGGGAACCAGATGGAGAGGTCCGTCTTCGCCTGGACGAGCAGCAACGAGACGGTCGGCACGGTGAACGCCACCGGCTACTTCGCCGCCTTTACCGCCGGTAAAACGGTGGTCACCGCCTCAAAAAGCACCGTGAAAGGCACCACCACCATCACCGTCCACCCCGACGGTCCGGTCACCCTGTACGTCGATGCCTCCGGCGGAGGAGATTTCACCACCATCCAGGCGGCCGTCGACGCGGCGTTCGATGGCGACCGCATCATCGTCAGGGACGGCACCTATGTTGAAAATGTCGTCCTCGACCGAGCGGTGTATCTGGGATCGATGAACGGGTCGTCATCGACGATCATCCGGCCGGCGGACCCGAACGACAACATCGTCACGATACAATCTGACAATGTCACCGTCGAGGGATTCTCCCTCACCGGGACGGACCTTACTTATTCTGTCGGTAAGTGGTACGTGCGAAATGCCGTCTATTCCTATGAATGCGATAACCTTACCATTGCAGGAAATGATGTTTTCGACGACTATCTGGGCATTAGCATCAGGATGGCGCACAACTCCACCATCACCGGAAATACCATTCATGATGTGTTCTACAGAGGGATCTGGTTGGATGGTCAGGCGTCCCTATGGGACAATAGCGTCAGGGGATCAAGCGGGAACACGATCTCCAACAATGTTCTCTACAACATCACCGGTGCAACAGATCTCTTTGGTCCGATATGCGTCAGGTATGCCACGGATAACACTATCACAGGGAACGAGATCCATGACAGCGGCGACTATGGATTGTCCATACTTTCCTCGGAATCGAATATCGTCTCAGGAAACCAGTTCCGAAATATCAGTGTCGGAGGCATTGAGGCGTATTTCGCCACCGACAACCTCTTCGTCTCCAACACGTTCACGGGCGGGCAATATGCAATGTTCATCAGGAGAGGCGGTTCAAACACCGCATACCTCAACACATTCAACACACCATCTGCACATGGATGGATAGTCAATCAACCTGCTGCATCTTGGCAGTGGAACTCCACCGAACCGGTGACCTATATGGTTCACGGTGAGGCGCAGTCCTCGTACCTCGGAAACTTCTGGGGCTCCTCCTTTACCTGTAACGACTCGAATACCAACGGTATCGGCGACGAACCTTTTGTCATCACGACGTCGTCGTCGACACAGATCGACAATTACCCCCTGTGCGGTTCCTGGAAGGACGGCGTCATTCTCGCTCCGGCCTCGATCGTCCTTACGCCGCAGACGTCTTCGCTTACCCCCGGCGACGTCCTGACGTTCAGCGCCGCCGCCTATGACGACAACGGCGCTGAGATCTCGCCCCTCGCCTTCGGGTGGACGTCGTCCGACGCCACCGTCGGCACGGTGAACGCGACCGGGTACTTCACCGCCCACAAGATCGGCACGACCACGGTCAGCGCCGCGGCGAATGGTGCGGTCGGCACGGCCACGGTGACGGTGACGCCGCCGCACGGCGACCAGACGACGGACTCATCGCTTGATGTTCCGGGCTGCAACATGACGACGAATGGCGATGGGAAGCAGGAGGTCAGGGTCAACACCTCAGCCGCCAACGCCACCGTCTCCGGGAACACCATCCGGCTCGACGAGGACACCTTCAGCCTCATCATCAAGACCGAGGGCGCTCCCACCGTCGTGAACGGCACCGTGAACGGCACAATTGCCGGCATCACCCTCAACACCGCGCCGGTCACCACGGTCCTTGACGGCGTCGGCACGGTCACCGCCTCCGTCTCGGCGAACCTGACCGGCATCCCCTCTGGCGCCGCCCTGCAGACCACCGTCTCTGCGAATGTCTCGGCCGACGCACAGAGCGCCTTCCAGCTCGCCGCCTCCAGTGACGGGTTGAAGGTGAACGCCGTCGCTTACACGATGAACATTGTCAAGACGAACCTGACGAACGGTCAGGACGTCTCCTATGCCACGATCCGCATGACCGCTAGTCCGGCGTGGGTCGACGCCCACGGCGGCGTGGGTGCGGTGCGGATCATCCGCTCGGCGGAGGACGGGACGAAGGAAGTCCTGAAGACGGTCCTCGTCGGCACCGATGCCGACGGGAACATGGTCTTCGAGGCCTTCTCGCCGAAAGGCCTCTCGATCTTCGGTCTGGCCGCAGTCTCGACTGCACCGAGCGGCGGGGAGACAGTCTCCTCCCACTCGTCATCCGGTGGCGGGAATTCTGAAGTTGCCGCGATCTCCGGTTCCATCCCTGCCGGGGAAACACAGACCTTTGTGGTGAGAGAAACAGCGATCACCCGGATCACGGTCAGTGCCTGGGACGCGATCGACGACATGCTGGTGACGGTGCAGAAGGCCTCCCTGCCGACGGGCATGGACGCTCCCTCGCAGACACCCTTCGAGGTCATCAAGACCACTCTCTACCGGGCCGACCCGGCCGCGATCGACACGGTGACCCTTGAGTTTGCGGTACCGACGGCCTGGATCAAGGAGCATGGCCTCTCCGCCGACAGCATCGTCCTCCTCAGTTACGAGAAGGGTGCCTGGAAGCCGCTCAAGACCTCCTTCCTGAAGGAGGAGAACGGCCAGGCCCTGTACTCCGCCGAGGCCTCGGGCTTCTCGTACTTCGCGATCGCCGCTGGGAAGACCGCCTCTGCCGGTCAGCAGGTCGGAGAGACGGTCACGCCGACCGTGACCGAAACTGCTGAGACGACTGCCCCGGCAACCATGCCGACGACGCAGAAGTCGCCGGTCCCGTGGTTCCTCTCTCTTGTCGCCATAGGGGTACTCTTCCTCCTGAAGAGGGACTGAATCCTCTCTTTTTTTCTGGCCAGGTAAGGTTAACGAGATCTGATGAACATTTTTCAGATCATAAGAATAATCTGTGCACAATCCAGAATATGGATGTATAACCTTCGTTTCTGCTTGATACCATGACCTAAAGGAGATTATCATGAATCAGGGAATAAAATCACGACATGTGTTTCTGGCTCTGGCCATGCTTCTGGCTGCCGTCTGCATCGCCCCCGCGGTTGCCGACGACGTCGGCGGGATCACGATGCCCGGCACCAGCAATTTTGACCTCATCCTCTCAGATGGGATGACCAAGTTCTTCAAGTTCGAAGGCGGCGGGCTCAACGCCCTCCATGTCACAACCGATCCCGAGTCCGAGCCCTATGGGCAGGTAACGACAACTGAAGAACAGTCAGGTGTCTTCTATCTCTCAGAAACAGGCGGTCGCGGTTTCTTTGACGACATGATCCTCATGGTCGCCGTCAATGGCGTCATTCCTGACGATTTCGCCCTCCATATCAGGGCGAGTGGATACAGGTGGACCCCGACGCCGGTGTTGAACATGCCACCCACAGCGGATCAGATCGAGTACGTCGATGGGGCCTATGAGGGAACGATCACGAAGGACAACTTCAAGTACAGCCCACAGACCTGGAAGCCTGCCGGGAACAATCTGCCCGGGGCATATCCCATCTACTATGGTCAGGACGTCTCCGATGGTTCGAACCCATTCCATACCGTCTATATCGACCTCAATGTCGGTAATATTGGCAAAAATTCCCAGATCGATGGCCTGAAGGATCTGGGTGCCGTGAAGATCGAGTACGAATTCGAGAACCTCGAAACCTTTGCGGCTTTCAATTCTTATGGCTGGTGCAACCAGTCCAACCAGGGCCGGGGTATATCCTGGACAAACCGGATCGTCGGTGAGGGTTCGAGCGGCTACGCGGTCATCGGGACGGCGCCGCAGGGGGGCGACGTGGCACAGGGCAGCGGTGGTGATTCGTCGGGTACAGGTACCTCTTCCGGTTTATCGGGTTCGGAGTTTGCCACGCAGGAAAGCGGAGAGATAAAGGGTCATGTGGCCCTTGTGACGACCAACGGTGCCCCCGTCATCCTCTACGGGGGAGAGAGCGCAACACTGTCCCTCATTCCTCCGGCAGATACCGGGACCGTGAAAAAGGCGACCCTCTACCTCTTCGTGGATGGGTCGAAACAGAATGACAGAGGGATCGAACCTGCCCTGACCGTCACAATCAATGGACGGTCGGTCTCTCCCGACCGCACAGCCACCGACCGCGAGGGCGGGAAGGATGCCCCGGTCACCGCTACCTATGCCTTCGACATGGACCGCCTGCCTGAAGGCGGCGTCTCCGTCGAAGTCAGGAACACCGGTACGCCGGGTGCTGTCTGCACTCTTGATGGTGGTGCCCTCCTTGTCGTGCGCGAGGACCAGGCCCTCCCCGAGGTCCTCTGGCAGGTCGTGGAAGGCTGCGACGCCGTCGCCATCGACGGCGATGCAGGGGTCTATGAAGAGGACGCCGTGACGAAGATGGTCTTCGACGAGCGTCTCGACCTCGACCACGTCGGTGCGGCGAGGCTGTACGTCGTCGGCACCGCCCCGCAGGCATGGATCGACGGAGTCGCCAGGGTCGGCCTCAACGATCAGGAGTGGCCCGGTGCATTCGGCCGGAACGTTTCTGTGCTGCGGGCCGACCTCGACGCCGCCCGCTCCCTCCTCCCCCGCGAGAACATCGTCGCTGTCCGTGCGCAGAAGAATGCCGGGGACGGCGGTGTCCTGGTGAACCGTCTTGCCGTCCTGGTTGCCACCCGCGGCACGCCTGTCAGCGCCGACGCCGGTGCGGAGTCGGGGTCGGTACCTATGATGACGAAGGCTTTCCTCATCGACAACCCGGTGGTCTCCCGTGTCTCGGTGACCCTCCCCGAACAGCGTTCTCCCTTCCTGGTGACGGTGGAGGACGCGGAGACGGCCGGCGGTGCGCCGCCTGAGGGAGAGGTCTACCGCTACCTGAAGCTCAGGCTCGAAGGCGCGAACGCCGAACCCGCATCTCTTGCCCTCACCTTCCGTGTCCCCTCCGCATGGATCGCCGACCATGGCCTGAAGGCGGAGGACGTCGCGCTGATGCGCCGGGTCAGCGGAGAATGGCAGGCCTTCCCGACTGTTGTCGAGGAGGAGAGGGACGGGGCTGTCGAGTTTACGGCACAGGTCGACAGGATCTCTCTCTTTGTGATCGGGGGGAAGGCCGGAAACAGTGCCGTTGTCTCCGAAACGACGGCTGTGCCTGCGACCACCGCACCGCAGCAGTCGCCGGTCGGTCTGGTCGTGCCCCTCCTTGCAGGCCTGATCGCCCTCTTCATCAGGAGAGGATAATTATTGTGGGAGGGGGTGAATGATCGCTCCTCCCTGTTTTCATAATCTCACCATTTTTATCTTTACTTTCTAAAATCTCGACAAAATTGCGGATTTTACGGCCTTGTTAATTTAGTTAAATTAACTAATTGTGGCAGGGTAATGTTTTTCATATCAAAAAAGGACTGATACATGTCTACATCGTGAATGGGGGATCCCCCTCCGGACAATGAGGTGAAAGTGTGAGAACAGATACCAGATTCGCAATAATGACGCTTCTGATCTTTTTTGTCGCCGGGATGCTCATCGCACCCGCGGCTGCGGCAACGACAGAAGTGACGGTTACCAAACTGGCGAGTGACGACACGACCGTCCTTGACCAGAAGACGGTCACCTGGCAGTGGATGAAGGATAACCTCCCGGTCCTCGGTGATGGCGAGACGATCTACTATACCCAGGGTCCTGTCTTCGAAGATGCATGGAAGGAGGTTCATCCCGGTGAACCCTATGATGGCTGGAACCCGACCGAGGACGTGAATCTGGTCTACAAGGACCACGGAGAGTTCATGGGCACCGACGTGAAGGACCTCTGCAACCTTGTCGGCGGTGCCAAACCGGAGGACCTCGTCGAGATCAAAGCCTATGACGGTTTATCCAAAAAGTGGCCGGCGAAGTACATTTACACCCCCAATCCCCGGCAGGGACCGATGGTGATCGCCTGGTACCATGGCAAGGACACTGGTTACGTGGATGAAAAATTCCGGAAAGGTATGCGCCTCTACTTCTTCGGCGAGACGACAAACGAGCAGGGTATGCATGTCTGGGGCAACTGGGACATGCACGAGTCCTGGGATGAAAAATACTGGTATTACTACAACAACAAGTACCCCTCAGCGAGCGGCAACTCTGTTCAGGTGGTTAACAAGATCACCATCCTCAGCGATGAACCTGCCCCCGCAGATTGGTCGATCTCCCTCAACGGCTCGACAGACCGCACCCTCACCAGGGGCGAGTTCCTCGCTCTCGCCGCAGCACACCCGGCCTCTTTCCATCACGACAAGTACGGCCTCCTTGAG
Source organism: Methanofollis sp. (assembly GCF_028702905.1). Classification (NCBI taxonomy): domain Archaea; kingdom Methanobacteriati; phylum Methanobacteriota; class Methanomicrobia; order Methanomicrobiales; family Methanomicrobiaceae; genus Methanofollis; species Methanofollis sp. The sequence goes on along the minus strand of NZ_JAQVNX010000008.1, from coordinate 24,886 downwards.
GGCACCAATCTCTCCGCTGTCATCGGCCTGGTCGACGACAACGATCCCAAGACCGTGAATGCAACTCTCGCTGCGGAGAATTACACGATTACGGTCTACGGCAAGAAGAAAGGAGTCGATTACACCTCAACCTTCTACTCCACCGAAGTGACAGACGGCAAAAAGACCTATGTCCTCGGGAACAGGTTCAATGGCATTGAGATCAACCAGAGCACGTACATCGACCGCGTCTTCTTCCCCCTCTACCTGCAGGGGACTGGTGTGGACACCACGCAGCGGGCAGTCGAGCAGATCTCGAAGATCGAACTTGCCCGGCCTGATACCCCAGTCCTGACGACAATAACAGTAACTCCAGCCAGTGAAACCCTGGAGACCGAGCAGGCCAGGCAGTTCACCGCCGCCGAACTCGACCAGAAAGGCCAGGCGATGACCGATGTCACCTTTGAGTGGTCGAGCAGCAACCCATCTGTTGGAAGCGTGAACGAGACCGGATACTTCACTGCACACGCCGCGGGCACGACGACTGTCACCGCAAAGAGCGGCAGTGTAGAGGGTACGGCCAGCGTCACCGTTGTCCCTTCATTTGTCGGCAAGACAGTCCTCTTCAATGGCGGGATGAAACTGTCAGAAGGGACGTTTACTCTCACTCCCGCCGGTGGAACACCCCGCGAGGTAGGCAATTTCACGCCTTTCGGTGCTCTCGATGCAGTTTCGAAGGCTCAGGGTTTCCTCTATTCGGTCATTGAAAAGAGCGGGAAACTGAGTCTAGATAGTATTGATGCCTACGGATATGGCAGTGGATTGCGGTGGTCATGCTATGTGAATGACATAGCACTGGATGACTGGGAGAAGTACGAGGAGCAGGGTCTCCACATCTATCCTCTCAAAGACGGCGATGTGGTGACCTACTACTATGGTCCCAACGAAAAGAAGAAACCGGTCACTCCTGAGAATGCTACAACTGTCGTCAACATCGTTGTCGGCGGCGCCCCCCCCGCACCCGGCGACTGGACCCTCTCCCTGAAGGGGAAGACGACGCAGACGGTCACGAAGGCTTACTTCGAGGAGACCCTTGCCTGTAAAACAAAAGATCACACGGCTACCTGGACTGACTCAAAAACCGGTGACGTCTGGGCCGGCATGCCCCTCTGGATGCTCGTCGCCATGGTCGACGATGAGGAGACCGGCGGCCACTACACCTTCAACGACGCCCTTGCAGCCAAAGGCTACTCGGTGAAGGTCACCTCGAAGGACGGTTACTCGATCAACATCCCGAGTTCCGAGATGGCCCGCAGCAGCGGTTTCATCGTTGCAAACACCCTCAATGGTGAGACACTCCCCGCAACGATCGGTGAGAAGAAAAAGCCCTGCTGGCCTCTCCAGATCAAGGGCTCCGAAGCCGACGCCGGACAACTTGTCGGCGCCATCGCCTCCATCGAACTCGTCGGCCTCCCAGAACCTGATCAGGGCTGGACCCTGAAGGTCTGCGGTGCCATCAACGACACCATCACCCAGGCAGAATTTGAAGAAGCAGGCTGTCACGGTGGTGTCGAGTATACTGACGGCAAGGGCCGTGTCTGGAGCGGTGTGCCCCTCTGGTTCCTCGTCGGCGTCTCCGACAACATCGAGACCACCAATCACTGGACCTACGATGACAAACTTGCCGCAACTAACTACACAGTGAAGATCGTCTCCGGTGACGGGACAACAATCTCTCTCGGCAGCAAGCAGATCAACAGGAGCAGCGACTACATCCTTGCCGACAGACTGAACAGTACGCCGATTGCCGATACAGATTCATCATATCCGCTCAGGCTCGTTGGTGATTCTGCTGGTAAAGGCCTGAAGAATGTCGTGGAAATCGACCTTGTCGACCTCATCCCCGGCCCGGCGCCTGAGGGCTCCTGGAACCTCGAACTGAAGGGGAAGATCGATTACATCGCCACCGAGGAATTCTTCGAGCAGGCAGTCGCCTGTTCGCATCACACGGCTACCTGGACCAATCCGGAGACCGGTGAACGCTGGTCCGGCCTCCCGCTCTGGGACCTCTGCGGCTGGGTCGATGACCGCATCCCCCATGGATCGAACGGCTTCAACGACGGTGCGGCGACGGCCGGCTATACGGTGATCGTCACAGCCGGGGACGGCTACTCCAAGGAGTTCTCCAGCAAGGACATCGCCCGGAACAATGGGTATATCATTGCAAACACACTCAACGGCACCGCTCTCCCGAAGGACGGGAGCAAGGCACCCTGGCCCCTGCGGCTTGTCGGTCCTGCTGTCTCAGGCAGCAACAGCGTCGGCAGCATCGCCAGGATCGAACTGACCGAGTTCCAGAAACCGACCAAGATCCCTGACCTCCACATCATCAAGTACGGCGCGGACGGCACGACCATCGTCGCCGAGAAGACCCTTAACTACACCTGGATGCAGGAGAACCTCAAGGTCTACGGCGACGGCGAGACAGTCTACCGCTTCCAAGGCCCGACCTTCGACCCGGACGACCTCTGGAACCCAGAAGAGAACAAGAACGCCAATCCTGGCAAGGTCTACGGCGCCGTGAAGGGTACGTCCCTCAAGGACCTCTGTGACCTCGTCGGCGGCATGGAAACCGGCACCGAGATCACCCTTGAGGCGGTCGACGGTTACCAGACCAAGATGAACTACACCAACGTCTATGCCCCCCTTGACCGGCAGGGCACCGCTGTCCTTGCATGGTACATGAAGGGCGACGGCTATGTGCCGGACTATGGTGACGGCTACAGGCTGTTCTTCATCACCCCCGACAAGGTCTTCGGCAACGAAGACATGAGGGTCTCCTTTGCCTCGCAGTACCACCACTTCTACTTCGATAGTGGCATAAAATACCCCTCTGCAGGCGGCCTATCGGCACGGAACGTCGCCACCATCAAGATAGTCCCCCTTGAGAAGGACTGGACCCTCTCCCTTGAAGGCACCATCTCCGCCTCGATGAGCAAGCACTACTTCGAGGAAGGTGTCGCATGTGAAGCGACCCATCGGGCTGAGTATAAGGACGACAAAGGCCGTGTCTGGCAGGGCATGCCCCTCTGGCGTGTCATTGGCTGGGTGGACGACGACAACGAGCACACCGGCCGGGCCTTCAACGATGCAATGACGGCCGAGGGCTACACCATCCACATCGTAGCCTCGGACGGTACCGAGACGACCATCGACTCCAGGAACCTGAGCCGCTATGATGACACCAACTACATCCTCGCCAACTCTCTTGACGGCAGGCACATCCAACCCGAGGACAGCAGCTGGCCGCTCAGACTTGTCGGAACCGCCATAGGCACATCGACGAAGGGTGTTGTGCGGATAGCGTTCATCCCGCCGGGTATGGGCGATGCTGTCCAGCAGATCGGCACCATCCCGGCAGGCACGAAGAAGAACTTTACCGTCGAGAACTGCACCTTCTCGAACCTCACCCTGAAGGCGAAGGGTGACATCAACGGCGGTCAGTTTGCCGTCTCTGCAGTAAACACCCTCCCGCAAGACGTCCCGAAACCCGAGTATCAGGTCTACCAGCTCATCCATGTCCTGTACCCCCAGTCCCAGGACTCCCTCGGCGAGGCCGAGGTCACCTTCTCCGTCCCGCTCTCCTGGCTCTCTGCACAGGGTATCGCAGCAAAGGACGTGAGGCTCATGCGGTACCACGACGGCGTCTGGCAGCAGCTTCCGACGACCTACCTGGAGAGCCGCGGCGGTTCCGCCTACTTCGCAGCGACGACGCCGGGCTTCTCGTACTTCGCGGTCGGCGGCACTCCAACCCCAACCCCGACGGTTTCACCTCAATACCGCTCCTCATCCTCTGGCGGTACAGCGGCGATATCGGCCATTTCCGGCTCCATCCCGGCAGGTGAATCGAAGTCCTTCTCCGTGACCGAGACCGCGTTCTCAACGATCACGGTCAGCGCCTATGACCGGATCGAACACTTCCTCTTTACGGTGAAGAAGGCAAGCCTGCCGAAGGGCGCCCCGGCACCAGAGGGTGCGGTCTACGAGATCCAGGAGGTCACACTTTACAAGACCGACCCGTCGGCGATCGAAGGAGTTACCATCGAGTTTGCCGTTGACGCCGCGTGGCTGAAGGCCCAGGGCGTTTCGGCCGGCGACGTGACCCTCCTCCGGTACGTGAACGGAGAGTGGATCCGTCTGGAGACGACCTTCGTCGAGGAAAAGGACGGGAAGGCATACTATTCGGCCCGGTCCCCGGGCTTCTCCTTCTTTGCCATCACCGCGGAGAAAGGTGCGGCAGTGACCCCCGACGATGCGCAGGCACCGGTGGGAGAGGTCACGACTCCGGCGGTCGAGACAACAACAACGACTGCTCCAACGACCCCACAGAAGTCGCCGGTCTTCTGGGCCCTGCCCTTCATCGCCCTCGGCGCCCTTCTCCTCCTCCGGAGAAGGTGATATTCTCCTTTTTACACTCTGGGTGAAAAACATGAAAAACCATAGCATTGTGTCGATCATCATCCTCGCCGTCTGCCTTCTTGTCCTGCCGGCGGTGGCGACGACCGACGTCCATATCGTCAGGTATGCCCCTGACGGCACGACCGTCCTCACCGAGACGACGGTGAACTATACCTGGATGGAGACGAACCTTCCCGTCCTCGGCGATGGTAAGACCCACTACTACCACCAGGGACCGACCTTCAATGAGTCTGACCTGTGGGATCCTGCCGAGTACCAGAACGTGGAGAGCAGGGACTATGGTGCTGTGAAGGGCACCGCCGTCAGGGCCCTCTGCGACCTTGTCGGCGGCATGGGACCCGACGACACCCTCCGGGTGAAGGCAGAGGACGGGTTCTACAAGAATTTCTCCTACGCAACCGTCTATGGCGACGACCCGCGGAAGGGCACGATAGGCCTTGCCTGGTATGTCGGCGAGGACTCCGTCACCGGCGACCCGCAGGGCTCGGGCTATGTCCCTGAGTACTATGACGGCATCCGCCTGATCTTCTTTGCCGACGCCTCGACGAATCCGTGGGGCCGGCATGTCTTCGGGGACAACGATATGAAGGAGACCCTGCCCGAGGACGAGTGGCATCTCTACAGCGGAAAATGGCCGTCGACGAGCGGTCTCTCTGTCAAGCAGGTGAGCAACCTTGAGATCTATACGCATAACAGTGCAGCAGGCAAGGAGAAAGTACCCGCTACGCAGGCACCCCTCGGAATTGCCGTGGTCCTTGCGGCCCTCGCCGCCGTATGCGCCCTCAGGAGATGAAGATCTGCCGTGACTCTAACAACATATATGACGGAAAAAAAATCCCTCCTTCTCCTTGCCGTTCTCCTCTTCATGGTGGCGGTGGTCGCAGTGCCGGTCTCGGCCGCAACGACGGAAGTGACGATTACCAAACTGGCGAGTGACGACACGACCGTCCTTGACCAGAAGACGGTCACCTGGCAGTGGATGAAGGATAACCTCCCGGTCCTCGGTGATGGCGAGACGACCTACTACAACCAGGGACCTGTCTTTGAGGACGCGTGGAAGGAGGTTCATCCAGGCGAGCAATATGACGGCTGGAACCCGACCGAGGACGTGAATCTGGTCTACAAGGACCACGGAGAGTTCATGGGCACCGACGTGAAGGACCTCTGCAACCTTGTCGGCGGGGCCGAACCGGAGGACCTCGTCGAGATCAAAGCCTATGACGGTTTATCCAAAAAGTGGCCGGCGAAGTACATTTACACCCCCAATCCCCGGCAGGGACCGATGGTGATCGCCTGGTACCATGGCAAGGACACCGGTTACGTGGATGAAAAATTCCGGGAAGGTATGCGCCTCTACTTCTTCGGCGAGACGACAAACGAGCAGGGTATGCATGTCTGGGGCAACTGGGACATGCACGAGTCCTGGGATGAAGAATACTGGTATTACTACAACAACAAGTACCCCTCAGCGAGCGGCAACTCTGTTCAGGTGGTTAACAAGATTACCATCCACAGCGATGAACCTGCATCTTCCGGGGGATCGGGAGGGTCTGGCGGCGATGGCACAAGCAAGCCCACTGGATTCACGGGTTCGGCCCTCTCAGTCACCGACAAAGGCACGGTGAACGGCACGGTGCAGGTCATCACCTCTGAAGGAGGTTTCTGCACCCTGGAGAGCGGTGATTCCTGCACCATCTTCCTGAACACGACCGGCATAGGTAAGACCTCCGGTGTGCGCCTCTATCTCTTCGGGACAAACAACACGGGTAGTCCGTCTGAAGACGGTACCGACCTTGAAGTCTCCCTGGGGAACATGGGCCTCAGGGCCGAGGCATATTATACCGACGACGCGAAGGGACGCAACCCGGCAGTCGAGACCTGGCGCTATGCCCTGAAGACGCTTCCGTCGGCGAATCATACTCTCCATGTCAGGAATACAGGAGAGGATAAGAGCTCGCTCACCCTTTCTGGTGGCGTCCTCGTCGTACCGCTTCCCGATACCTCGGGCAACCGCACTTCCTGGTGGATTGCCGAGGGTGCCGATGTCATCCAGGCAGACCCCGCATCGGGGGTTTCAGAAGACGACGCCTGCACCACCGCCGATTTCACCGATCCGATAGGGCAGCGGGACGACCGGACAGTCGTTGCTCTCAGTGTCGTCAGCACAGGTGCGGCAGGGAATGACACATTCACAAACCGCGTCGTCCTCAATGGCGGGGAGTGGACCAACCTCCTATCCGGAGGGGAGGACGCCGTCAGCATCGGCAGGGCCGATGCGACTCCCTATCTCAGGGATGCAGGGAATAAAGTCGAGATCGCAAGTATCCCGACCGGCGATCCCGGCGACTACATTGAGAACAGGATCGTCCTCCTTGCCGTGACCCGGATGCCTGTCCGGGCCCTCCCGGTCACGACCGCGACGGTGCCGCCGACAGAGACGACCACAACCGTTGAAGTAACCAGTGTTCCAGTGACAGAGACCGAAACTTCCGGAGATCTCTTTTCCGGAATATGGGCGATGATCGCCGGGTGGTTCGGCATCGGAGGGGATGAAAAGATCCCGGCACCGGCCGGGACGGGAGAGAAAACTGACGTCCCGACCCAGACTCCCGCTCCTCTGATGACGCCTTCAGCGACTCACGCTACGGTCACCGTCATCACACACCCCGCTGGTGCGCAGGTCTTCCAGGACGGGGTATACACCGGTCTGATCACCCCTGCCAGTCTCTCTGACCTGCCGACAGGAGACCACATCCTCAGGATCGAACTGGAGAACTACCGCCCCTACGAGACCGCCTTCGACCTCGATGAGGACACCGATGTCGCTGTCTCCCTCGAACCCTGCAACCCGAACCTCCATGTCGACCCCCTCTGCCTCACCCTTGCCGCCGTCCAGGGGATGGACTCCCGTTCGGGCGGCATCTATGTGGAGGCGAGCGACGATGGGGCAGACATCTACATCGACAACAAAAAGATCGATGTACAGACCCCGCAGGTGGTTAACGGCCTCAAGGAAGGCCTCCACCGCGTGAAGGTGAAGAAGGCGAAAGCCTCCTATGCCGTCGACACGAAGGAGGTCTGTGTCTCTCCGGGCGTCGTCGTCCCTGTACGTTTTGACCGGAGCGAGAATGCGATACAGAAGACCCTCACCGTTGATGTCCCCGCGTATAAGGGGGCACCCTGTTCTGTCAACGGCTACTATACCGGCAAGAAGGTGCCGGCGACGATTAAGTTCGGCGGTCTGAACTCCTTTGTATCATTCAGCAGGAACGGGTCCTATATTTCTGTCCCGATCTCCAACTTTGCCGAGGACGGGAGCACCCTGACACTCCAGCCCGTGACCGACGGCCTGACCTCTCTCCGGGTTGACTCTACCCCGCAGGGTGCCGAAATTTTCGTGGACGGTTTCGACACCGGGCGTGCAACTCCCTACACCGTGGAGAATGTCTCGCCGGGGCGCCATCGGGTCATGCTCGCCAAACCGGGCTACCTCCCGAAGGAGGATGTGGTCCTCGTCCCGAAGGGGAGCGAAAAGGTGGATGTGAAGTTCATGCTTGCGTCCTATGCCAGCGGTTCCCTGTACGTGAACAGCACGCCCGACGGAGCGAAGATCTATCTCTACGGCCAGAACACCGGGGAGGTGACGCCCCATCTCTTCACCGGCATGGACATCGGCGTCTACTCGGTCAAGGTCGTCGGCCGCTCGGACTCGAGGACCGTCGATGACGTGCTGGTCAGGCCCGGGGAGGTGACAGAGTGCAAGGTCAGGCTCAGGAGATGAAGAGGGGCGGACTTTTCCTTCCTCTTCTCTTTATTCTTCTCATGGTCCTCCCGTCAGCCGTTGCCGCTGGAAATGCCCCATTTCTCTGGGGGCCGTACGTCACCGGCACCGACGGGACGACGGCCGTTGTTTCCTGGAAGACCGCGGAACCGTCTGACGGAACGGTCGCCTATGCGACGGCCGAGGAGTTCGCAAAGGCCGGAGAGTATGCGCACACGATTGCAGACCCCTCTGGTGTAACCCTCCACCATGTGCGGCTGACAGATCTCACGGCCGGGACGACGTACCTCTATGCCGTCACCGCAGGGGATGCCAGGAGTCAGGACTGCCGGTTCATGACCGCCGGTTCCGGGCCGTTCACCTTTGCGGTGTACAGTGACACGAGGGGGCAGGTCCCCCTCTTCTCCCAGATGGAGAGGCACAGGCTTGTTGCCGACAGGATTGCGGAGGAGGAGAACCTCTCCTTTGTCATCCACTGCGGCGACTTCGTCACCTTCGGGAACGACCTCGCCGAATGGGACGAGTATTTCGCGGCGGCGAAGGGGATGCTTGCGAACACCACTCTGGTACCCGCCCTCGGCAACCACGAGGGGAACAGGACGCCTTACTATGACGCCTTCGGCGTCCCGGAGTGGTACTCCTACGAATGGGGCGACGCGCATGTCGTCGTCCTGGACTCGAACGACTGGGCAAAGGGACGGATCGACGAGGAGACCGCCTGGCTGGAGGCCGACCTCGCCCGGTCTTCGGGCCCGACCTTCGTCGCCTTCCACCACCCGGTCTTCTCGTCCAATGAACGTCACTGGGGCGGCGACCGCGTCCTGCAGAGGGAATGGGCGCCTCTCTTCGACCGCTACAACGTAACGGCGGTCTTCAACGGGCATGTCCATGCCTATGAACGCTATGCGGTCAACGGGACGCCGTACTTCGTGATCCCGTGCGGCGGGGAGGAACTCTTCCCTCTTGCCGAAAAAAAGGCCCAGGGTTTTGAAAACGGCCTCGACCACACCCTCGCGTACCTGCGGGTCAGTGTGGACGGAGAGAGGGTGACAGTCTCCACGGTGCCTGTTGCCAGGATCTCCGGGGATAACAGGGAGGTTGTGAGCCTCTACCCCCGGAATAGCACTTTCGAGACGATTGAAATGACGCCGAAGACAGAGAGGGAGAACGCTGCACAGGCGCCTCTCTCTCCCTTCTGTGCATGTGCAGCGGCCGGTATGGTCGCCCTGTGGATGAAAAAAGAAAGGTGATTTTATGAACGTAACAAAGAGTGTATTTCTGCTCCTGCTCCTCTGCGCATGTATCGCAGGGGCGCAGGCCGCACCGACGACCTCGGTGCATGTGGTAAAGTTTGCGGACGACGGCACCACGGTGCTCAATGAGACGACCGTCGACTACCGGTGGATGGAGGCGAACCTCCCTGTCCTCGGCGACGGCACGACCCACTACTACCACCAGGGCCCGGTCTTCTCCGAGGACAAGGAGGCCCAGTGGGACAGGAACGAGACCACGAACTTCAAGGACCGCGGCGCGGTGAAGGGGACGAACGTTGCCGACCTCTGTGACCTTGTCGGCGGCATGCAACCCGGCGACGAGGTGATGGTCAAGGCAGGTGACGGATATCACATCGAGTTCGGATACAAGAATGTCTATGAACCCGAGCCGCGCCAGGGGCCGATTGGTGTTTGCTGGTACAATGGCGAAGACGCGGCTGTCGGCGAGCGGCAGGGCGTCGGCTATCCGCCGGACTATCATGTTGGGATGCGCCTGGTCCTCTTTGCCGACAACTCCACTAACCCGGAGGGCAAGCATGTCTTTGGCAACCAGGATATGCGCGAGTGCTTCCCACCTGAGCGCCTCCACCTCTTCGATGACCTCTATCCCTCGACTTCAGGCTATACGGTAAAGTGGATCGACGAGGTACGGGTCTATGAGGGCGGGTATAGTGGAGCGAAGAATGTCCCGGTCAAGTCACTCCAGGGATCTGCCGCGGTCGAGACAACAGAGATCCCGACGGCCACACAGACCGTCCAGAGTCCGGGGCCGCTCTTCGGACTCCTGGCAGGGCTTGGTGCTGCCGTCTTTGCAAGGAGGATGCGGGGATGAAGACTCGTTTCGTTTGGTTCCTGGCTGTCTTTGCCCTCATCTGCGCTGTAGCCGCCTGCGGGTGTATCGGGACCACTGGAACTACTGATCCCGCCGTTCAGGCTGTTGAGGATATATCCTGGAACCTCACAGTTTCTGACGGCACCAATGAAAAGGTACTCTCCTTCTCTGAGATTAAAAACCTCCCCGCCTGGGAAGGCTATGGCTATGCGGTCTCCACGGTTGGGATCAAGTACGGGCCATACAATGTCAAGGGCGTAACCCTTACAACACTGGTCGATCTCGTTGGCGGGTCTGGAGAAGGCGATCAGGTCGGAATCACAGCCCCTGACGGCTACTACTGGGTCTTCGATGACGAGCAGATGGCCGGGAAGGGTTTTGTGACCTTTGACCAGAACCTCAAAGAGAAATCCTCACCTACTCTTACCTTGGTCCTCGCCTACGAGTTCAATGGAACAGCGATCCCTGATGGAGACGGCGGTCCCTTGCGGATCGTGGTCGGCACCGGTGAACCAAACACTATCACCGAGGGGAGCGCCTGGGTGAAGTGGGTGGACCGGATCGAGGTGAAACGTTCATGAGGGGCACCCCCCTCATTCTCCTCGCTCTTGCGGCGGTGTTTGTCCTTGCGGCCGGGTGCACCGGTGGTGACGACACCCCTACAACCCTGAAGGTCGTCCCGGCCGGGAGTCTTCTTCTCCCTATGGAAGAGATAGAGGCCGGTTTTGAGGCGTCCCACCCTGGTGTGGACGTCCAGATTGAGGGGCACGGCTCCATCCAGTGCATCAGGCAGGTGACTGACCTCCACCGTCCCATCGATGTGGTGGTGGTCGCAGATCAGGCCCTCATCCCTGACATGATGTACCGAACGATGGTGGATAGGGAAGGGAACTACACAGACACGTATACCCCCTTTGCGACCAACCAGATGGTCGTCGCATACACGGACCAGAGCAGGTATGCAGACGAGATCACCACCGAGAACTGGCATGAAGTGCTTTCGAGGCCTGACGTCGTCGTCGGGATCTCGAACCCGATGCTCGATGCCGCAGGCTACAGGGCACTGATGGTGACGACCCTGGCAGAGAGATATTACCGGGACGACGGCCTCTTCGACGCCGTCCTCGGCGATCACCTCAGGCCGAATGTGACGGTGGAAGAAAAGGGCGGCGTCACGTCCATCACCCTTCCCGAGGTGCTCAAGCAGGAGACAGGGAAGGTCAGGATACGCGACGGCAGCATCTTCCTCCTCTCCCTCGTCGAAACCGGGGGGGTGGACTATGCCTTCGAGTACCTGAGCGTGGCGGAGGGACACGGCCTGAAGTACGTCACCCTGCCGCCCGAGATCGACCTCGGCTCTGCAGCATATGCAGGCGACTATGAGAAGGCCGTCGTCAAACTCGGTTTTCAGCGTTTCGGTTCCATTGGGAGCGAGCGGATAGGCAACCCCATCGTCTATGCGGCGACGGTCCCGAACTCTGCCTCCCACCCCGACCTTGCCCGCGAGTTCATGGACTATATGATCACTCGATTCTCAGAGGGTCGTGGCGAGGGATGGCCCTCGCCCCTCCCTGCCTGAGGGTCGGACATACAGCATAATTTCTATTTTTCTATTTTGGTCACAGATTGAATGTTCGAGAAATAAAAGAGTCTTGTTTAATGTAATGATATAAAACAAACCTTACTAATAGTATTGATATTTTATTTATGGGTACACGAACCTTTACGGAGGACGATGGGCCACAATACTCCTGAAAGAGGGATTAAAATCTCTGATTTCACCGATGTCGGCAAGCTGAAGGCGCTGATGGAGAACCTCCACGACATCACCGGCGTCCCCGCCTGTATCCTCACCCGCGACGGCGTGCAGGTGGCCACGACCAGGGGCTGGAGTTTCTGCACAGAGTCCTGCCGCCTGTGTGCGGGTGGGCCGGCCCTCTCCTGCTGTGACAGTGGTCGGGTATTGGGCCTGAAAGGCGGGGAGTCCGTCATGGTCAGGTGTCGGGGAAGTTCCAGGATGATCGTCGCTCCTGTCTGCCTGGAAGGCAGGCCTGTCGCATTTTTCTGCGGCGGGCCTCTCTCCTGTCCTGACGAGAGGGAGATGCCGGCATCCCCGGCGGCGGTGCCTCTCCTCTCCCCGGAGAACGTTTCCCGTGTCCTCTCCCTCGCCTCCACCTTTGCAGGGATGCTCTCGATGTGCATCACCCACAGTTTCCAGCTTGTCAGGGAGATGGAAGGTCGGAAGCTGGCTGAAAACCGTCTTCACGATTCCGAGGGCCTATACAGGACGATCTTCGAGCACAGCGGAACCGCGATGGCGATTGTCAGGGACGACGGTTCGATCGTGCGGGCGAATCTTGGTTTCGGGAACCTGCTCAAGATCGATCAGAACGTGCTCTGCGGGATACCCTGGACCCTGTTCGTCTCCCCTGAGGAGAGGGAGAGGATCCTGGTGATCCATGAAAAACGCGATCTGGATCCCCTTTTTTCGATGAACGGCTATGAGATCGCCCTCACCAGTGTGGACGGCAGGCAGATCTCCGCGGTCCTGCATACAGGCAAGATCCCGGGAAACGACTGCTATGTGCTCTCCCTCCTCGACGTGACCGAACGCCGGCGCCTTGAAGAGATGCGGGAGGAGGCATTTGCCCAGATAGACCGGAACTTCGCCCAGCTCGCCGTCCTCAACGACCGGATCAGAAACCCGCTGACTGCCATCGTGGGCCTTGCCGGGATGGCAGAGGGTGCTTTTTCTGAGAAAATCCTCAGGCATGCGATGGAGATCGACGATATCGTCACCCATCTCGACGAGCGCTGGCTGGAGTGTGAGACCGTCCGCGGCTTCCTGCGAAGGCATTACGGCACAGAGGGGGGGCGGTCGGGCTCCCCCTCCGCTTCAGAGGATAAAAATAAGTTTATTCCCTGATCCGCGCCGAGATGCGGTCGCCGACGTCCGCGGTTCCTGCCGCGCCGCCGAGGTCGCGGGTCACGACGCCGTCCCGGATCGTCCCCTCGATTGCCCGCACGATCCCTTCTGCCGCCTCGTGCTCGCCGAGGTGGTCGAGGAGGAGGCCGCCGGCCCAGATGGTGGCGATGGGGTTCGCGACGCCGAGGCCCTTGTACTTCGGGGCCGACCCATGGATGGGCTCGAACATCGAGGTCCCTTTCGGGTTGATGTTCCCGCCTGGCGCAAGGCCGAGGCCGCCCTGGATCATCGCCCCGAGGTCGGTGATGATGTCGCCGAACATGTTCGGGGTGACGACGACGTCGAACCACTCCGGGTTCTTGACAAACCACATCGTCATGGCGTCGACAAAGGTGAACTCGGTCGTCACACCTGGGTGGCGCCCCGCCACCTCGGAGAAGACCTCCCTCCAGAGGCCGTAGACGTCGGAGAGGACATTTGCCTTGTCGACGGAGGCGACTTTCCTGCCCCGCCTCTCGGCCAGGTCGAAGGCGTACTCCATCACCCGCCGGCACCCCTCGCGGGAGAGGACGCCGATCTGGTAGGCGATCTCCTCGGCGTCGCTCTCGACGTCGAGGCCGAACTTCACCGAGTAGAGGTCGCGGACAACTTCGAGCTCCTTTATTTCGCTTTTCCTGAAGCGCGAACCGATCCCGACATAGAAGTCCTCGGTGTTCTCCCGCACCACGACGAAGTCGATGTCCGCAGGCCCCTTCCCGGCAAGAGGGGTCTGGACCCCCTGCAGAAGACGGATCGGCCTGAGGTTCACGTACTCGTCGAAGAAGAACCGCATCTTCAGGAGGACGCCCTTCTCCAGGATGCCGGGCTTCACGCGCTCGTCGCCGATGGCGCCGAAGTAGATCGCCGGGTACCCGGAGAGTTCTTTCAGTTCCTCCTCCGTGATCAGCACCCCGGTCTCCAGGTACCTATCGGCCCCGATATCGAAATCTGTCCACCCGATCTCGAAGCCGTACTTCTCCCCCGCGGCATCGAGGACCTTCTTCCCCTCGTCGAGGATCTCGGGCCCGATGCCGTCGCCGCCTATCGCCGCGACCCTGTACACAGTTCCACCTCTTTCATCTCCTTTGCATAGTCGACCAACCCACCCGCGTCCACGATCGCCTGCATGAAGGGCGGCACAGCTTCGACCGCGTACCTGACGCCGTCAGACTCGATGAAACCGCCCACCGGGTCGACCTTTATCTCGTGCCCTTCGAGAAGGGCGCTCGTGTCCGGGCAGACGAGGGGGAGGAGTCCGGTGTTCACCGCGTTCCGGTAGAAGATCCGGGCAAAGGACTCTGCCACGACGACCTTCACCCCCGCACCGAGAAGGGCGAGGGGGGCGTGCTCCCGAGAGGACCCGCAGCCGAAGTTCCTGCCCGCGACAACGACGTCGCCGGGACGAACCCCTGTCCTGAAGTCGTCCCTCGTCCCCTCGAAGACATGCTCCGCGAGTTTCCCGGGGTCGTACTCGGTGAGGAACCGCCCCGGGATGATCGCGTCCGTGTCGATATCGTCGCCGAATGTCCAGATCCGCATCTTTCACACCTCCCTCGGGTCGGTGATCTCGCCGGTGATCGCACTCGCCGCCGCCGTCGCCGCGGAGCAGAGGTAGACCCCGGCCTCCGTGCTCCCCTGACGCCCCCTGAAGTTCCTGTTCGAGGTGGAGAGGGAGACCTCGCCCGGGGCGAGGAGGCCGAAGGCCCCGCCCATGCACGGCCCGCAGCACGGCGCCTCGACGAGTGCGCCCGCCTCGACGAAACGCTCGATCAGTCCGGCCCTGAGGGTCTTCAGGTACTCCTCCTTCGAGGCCGGGATCAGGACCACCCGCACCGCGTCGGAGAATTTCCTGTCGCCGAGAACCCCGGCGGCCTCGGCAAAGTCCTCGTACCGGCCGTTCGTGCAGGAACCGATGAAGACCTGGTCGACGTGGGTGCCGGCGACCTCGTCGACGCCGACGACATGGTCCACATTGTGGGGGACCGCGACCTGCGGCACGAGGTCGGCGACCTCGTACTCCCGCCACTCCGCATAGACGGCGTCCCTGTCGCTCGCAAGGTCGAAACCGGCGGCGTCGGGCCGGCGTGCCTGCACGTATTCCCTGGTGATGGTGTCGGGCGGGACGATCCCGGCCTTCGCTCCCATCTCGATCGCCATATTGGCGCAGGTCATCCGCCCGGCCATCGGCATCGACCTGAAGGTCTCGCCGGCGAACTCCAGGGCCTGGTAGGTGGCGCCGTCCGCGCCGATGTCGCCGGCGATCGAGAGGATGAGGTCCTTTGCCCCGACGCGGGGTGCGAAGGCGCCGTTCACTTCGACCCTGATCGAGTCGGGCACCCTGAAGTAGAGGGCGCCGAACTTGAGGACAAAGCCCATGTCCGTCGAGCCGATGCCGGTCGCAAACGCGCCTGCAGCGCCGTACATGCAGGTGTGCGAGTCCGAACCGACGACGATCTCGCCGGGCGCCGCATGCCCCTTCTCCAGGACCACCTGGTGGCAGACGCCCTCCCTGAGGTCGTAGTTGTGGATGCCCTGCCCGAGCGCGAACTCCCGCATGAACTTCTGGTTCTCGGCCGCCTGGATGGAGTCGGCCGGGACCTGGTGGTCGAAGAGCATCACGATCCGCGCCGGGTCGAAGACCCGCTCCCCACCCATCTCCCTGAACTTCTGAATGGCAAGGGGGCCGGTGATGTCATGGATCATCGCGCGGTCCACGGCCGCCATCACCACATCGCCTGCCTCTATCTCCTTCCCGCACCGGGAAGAGAAGATCTTTTCAACGAGAGTCGCTCCCATGCTGTGATCAACCGATCAATCGCGCCCTCCACGGTTAAGAGGTTTGGGGGGGGCAAAGTTTGATGGCGGGTGAGGGAGAGTCTCACCCATGCTCAGGTGTCCGACGTGCGGGAGCACCGACCTCTACCAGGTGCTCGGCGGGTATGCCGGGACGATGTACCGGTGCAAGAGGTGCGGGTACACCGGGTCTTTTGTCATCGAGTCGGAGGAGGAACTCCCGCCGCCCGATGAGGGGACGATAAACCGGGCACATATGCAGCATTCTGTCTATCCCGGGATAAAAATCGCCGCTCTCCT
The DNA here is from genome assembly GCF_028702905.1 of Methanofollis sp. Classification (NCBI taxonomy): domain Archaea; kingdom Methanobacteriati; phylum Methanobacteriota; class Methanomicrobia; order Methanomicrobiales; family Methanomicrobiaceae; genus Methanofollis; species Methanofollis sp. The sequence continues at coordinate 8,483 of NZ_JAQVNX010000008.1, read as the reverse complement.
CTTCCTCCTTTTCCTCCTCCTGAATCATCTCCTCTGAGGGGTGCCGGGGAACACCGCCCTTCTCCCGTCACTCCAGAAGAACCGGGATCTTCGGGCATCCCGGCGATACATCCATACCTCATCCCGGAAAAAAGTATACTATCGATGCTCAGAGACCGGGTCTACAACATTCTTGAGAGCACTCCCGCAGGCGGCATCGCGGGGAGCGTCTTTGGCTTCTTCATCGCCGCGCTCATCCTCTTCAATGTCGCTGCCGTGATCCTTGCCACCGACGAACCCCTGTACCTCGCCTTCCAGCCAGCATTCGATCTCTTCGAGGTCTTTTCGGTGGCCGTATTCTCCGTCGAGTATCTCCTCCGCCTCTGGACGGCCCCCTGCAACCCGGCATTCAGGGGGATCGGTGGGAGGGCACGCTTTGTCGCCACGCCGATGGCGGTGATCGACCTCCTTGCGGTTCTCCCCTTCTACCTGCCGATGGTCCTGCCCCTCGACCTCCGTGTCATGCGGATGCTCAGGATACTGCGGATCTTCAGGCTCCTGAAACTCTATCGGTATTCCGATGCCCTCAAGACCCTGGGCCGTGTACTCAGCGCCGAGAGGGAGGCGCTCATCGTGGTGGGGTTCGTGCTCGTCATCCTCCTGGTGATCACCTCGACCCTGATGTACTTCGTCGAGCACGACGCCCAGCCCGATGCCTTCTCCAGTATCCCGATGGCGATGTGGTGGGCGGTGGCAACCCTCACCACCGTCGGCTACGGCGACGTCTACCCGATCACCCTCCTCGGGAGATTCCTCGGTGGATGTATCGCCATCCTCGGCATCGGTATGTTTGCTCTCCCTGCCGGCATCCTTGCCTCGGCCTTCGGGGACGAGATCAGGAACAGGCACAGGAAAAAGCAGGTCTGCCCGCACTGCGGGAAGTGCATCGACGAGCCTCTCTCCGGGGAAGAGGACGCGGAAAAACGGTGAGGCCGGAGATCCTTGTGTCTCTGCCGGATCCGGTGGCATGAGGAGGGATTTTACCCCTGGACGACCAACTCTATGAATTCCCTCTGTGACCTCCGATGATCTGGCAGTACTCCCCCTTAGTTCTCCCTCTGGCCGTCTCGGCCGTCATGACCCTGGTCCTTGCGGCCATAGCATGGCATAACAGGAAGGTTCCCGGGGGAGTGCCACTCACGATATTTCTCCTGGGTGCGACTGTCTGGAGTGCCGCCTATGCCCTGGTGCTCTCCGTCGCCGACCTGCCGTCAAACCTCCTCTTTACTTATGTCGAGTACGCGGGCATCATGGCCGTCTCCCTGGCGTTTGTCCTGTTCGTCATCTCCTATACAGGGCGCGAGAGCCTGCTCACCCGTACATGGCGGTGCGCCCTCCTGCTCTTCCCGGCATGTGTCTTTGCCGCCCTCCTCACCAACGACCTCCACCACCTGTACTATACCGGCTTTATGCCGGTGGTCGTTGCCGGGTCTATCGTATGGGTCTTCGTGCACGGCCCGCTCTTCTGGGTGGCATGGATAGGTTTCGCCGCCATGACCATCGCTGCGATCGCCCTTCTTGTCAGCCATCTCATCTCGTCCCCCCCGGTGTACCGAACGCAGATCCGGCTCCTCCTGGTTGCGTCTCTCGTGCCTCTTGTGGCCAACCTCCTCTATGTCTTCGGTATGGGGCCTGTACGGGGGCTGGACCTGACCCCGCTGAGTTTCCTCGTCACCGGCCTGACCCTGGAGATGGCGACGATCCGGTACAGGCTCTTCTCGGTGACGCCGGTGGCGCGGTCCCTCCTTCCCAGGATCATGACGGACGGCATGGTCGTGGTCAATGAGGCCGGCGTGGTCGTCGATATCAACCCGGCCGCAGCCTTGATCGCAGGGATGCCAGAAGAGGCAGCAATCGGCCGCCCCTTCGATCAGGTCCTGCCGGCGTTCGCCCGGTTCATTGCAGGATGCCCGAAGGAGGCCGAGGTGGAGGTGACGACCGATGGGGCGCCCCATATCTTTGCCGTCCAGTGCCAGCGCGCGGCCGGCGTCTCCCGCGACCTGCACGGCCACCTGCTCGTCCTCCACGACATCACCGAACTGCGGAACGAGCAGGCAGCACTCCGGAGGGCGAACGAGAAACTGAACCTGCTCGAAGGGATCACCCGCCACGACACCCTCAACCTGCTCGCCGGGGTCATCGGCTACCTCGACATCGCCCTGGAGTCGGACGACCCTGAGGAGATCAGGGGGTACGTCAGAAAGAGCCTCGATGCCGCCGGCACGATCCGCCAGCAGATGGAGTTTGCCCGCGAGTACCAGGCTGTCGGGATGGACCGCCCCCAGTGGTTTGACCTGAAGGGCGTAGCAGAAAGGGCGCTGGGGTCGGCCCGGCAGGGGGGGATGCGCACCGAGGTCGCCGTCGACGGTGTGGAGGTCTATGCCGACCCCCTCCTTGAACGGGCCCTGTATAACCTGGCCGACAACGCGCTGGAGCATGGCGTCGAGGTGACGGTCATCAGGATATCCTGCCGCACCGAGGGGGAGCGCCTCACCATTGTCGTGGAGGACGACGGTGTTGGTGTCCCCGAAGGAAAGAAGGAGGAGATATTTCTCAGAGGGTTCGGGAAGCATACCGGTCTCGGCCTCTTCCTTGTCAGGGAGGTTCTCGGGATCACCGGCATGACGATCAGGGAGACCGGGACGCCCGGGGTCGGGGCCAGGTTCGAGATCGCGGTCCCGCCGGAAAGTTTCAGGCTCCGCAGGCGTTAATCTCCGTGTCCGGCACAGAGGCAGAGGTCGCGGCTGATCCGCAGCACGATGAGGTCTTCGCCCTCCACACGCTCCTCCGCGGCGAGGAGCACGATATAGCCGAGGCCGGCAAAGATTTTCCGCACCTCGTCGGGGTCGGTCAGGGATGAGACGAGGAGGAGGATGCGACCGAAGGGTGCGAGCACCCGCCCGACGTCGTCGGCAAACCGCTCGATCGTCTCCCTCCCTGTTGGGCCGCCGTCCAGCGCGTATTCGAGCCAGTCGTCGATCCTCTCCTCCGGTGCGGTCGGGAGGTACGGCGGGTTGAAGAGGACGAGGTCGAAGGGGCCGCGGACCCCTGTCATCAGGTCGGTCCGCACCGTCTCGACGCCCCGCTCCCGCCCCGCCAGCACCGCGTGGGGGTTGATGTCGGTGGCGACGACGCTCCCGGCCCGGCCGAGGAGGGCCGCCGTAACCGCCCCGCTCCCGCACCCCACTTCGAGGACATGGTCGCCCGGCCGCACCTCCTCGAGGGCGGCGTCGCGGAGGAGGAAGGTGTCCTCCGCGGGTTCGTAGACCTGGTCGTGCTGGTACTCCATTAGTGTTTCTCCGGTTTGTTCTTCTCTGACTTATCCCTGTGGATAATTCCTGGAAGACCCTCTCCCCTCTTTTTGCCGGGCCATATCCCTCTCATGCAGGGTTTATTTATAATCTCAATGGCGCGCCGGGGCCCCGTGAGGATATTTTATCTCTTATATGGATTATTTTCAATATCTCATCTTTTCTGTCTTCAGATGATACTATAGGCCTTCTTCAATTTCCTGAATGTAAAACGATTGTATCAATATCTTTCATAGCCGTATCGGTCACCCCTCCAGTGTATGAAGTCGAAGATGCTGATTGTGGCGGCACTGCTCTGCGCCTTCCTGCTGGGCAGAGGATGCGGCTGATCCTCTCCCCCGCCACCGAATGTTTTAATGGCGTGCCGGGCCACCACCGGAAAGAGGGGATGCCGAACCCGGAGGGCCGTGGAATGGAGACGGAGATCATCCTGATGTTCCTTGTTATCGGGACAGCGTTCGTGCTCTTCGTCACCGAACTCCTTCGGGTCGACCTTGTCGCGCTCCTTGTCCTCCTCCTGCTCTTCTGGTTCGGGCTTGTGACTCCCCAGGAGGCGATCTCGGGGTTTGCCAGCAACGCCGTGATCGCCATCATCTCGGTGATGATCCTCGGCGGCGGTATCGAACGCACAGGCGTCATGAGCCACCTCAGTCGTTTCATCGTCGGCATTGCCGGGAATGGGGAGAGACGGCTTTGCGCCCTCTTCTCCGTTGCCGTCGGCCTCGTCTCCGCATTCATACCGGCCATCGGGTCGGTCGCCCTCTTCCAGCCCGCGCTGATGAGGGCCGCAAAAATGACCGCAGTCCCGCCCTCCCGTCTTGTCATGCCGATGGGTTTTGCGGCGCTCAGTGGCGGCACCCTCACCATGATCGGGTCAGGGGCCCTGATCCTCCTGAACGACCTCATGGTCGCCAGCGGTGCCGAGGCGTTCGGGTTCTTTACCGCGACGCCGGCGGGTCTCCTCCTCCTCTGCACAGAAGTCCTCTACTTCCTCCTGCTGGGGGTATACGTCCTCCCTCCCGGCCGCGCCGGAACCCGCCGACCGGGGAGTCAGGAAGACCTCGTGGACACCTGGCACCTTCCCGCAGCGATGCACCACTACGTCATCCCGGCCTCCAGTCCTCTCGCCGGCAGGGAGCGGGAAGAGGTGCGCCTGAAAACCGATTACTCCCTCCACCTCCTCGCCGTCACGGAAGAAGAAGAGGTCTCCTATGCACCCTGGCGGCATGCCACCCTGCGTGCCGGGCAGTACATCACCCTCCTCGGAAAAGCGGAGGACGCAGAACGCTTCGCAGCCGACTACTCGCTCCAGACCGTCCCCGACCGGGAGCGCCTCTCCGCGAAGGTGGGAGGGGCGTATGCCGGTTTTGCAGAGGTCATGGTCAGGCCGCACGCGCCGGTCGTCGGCCGGACCTTCAGGGCGATCGCGTTCAGAAAGACCTACGGCGTCGAACCCCTCATGCTCTCCTCACAGGGCGTCGAGATGCGCATGGACTTCTCCGACACCCCCCTCACCGCCGGCGACACCATCGTGGTCTTCGGGCCATGGAACAACATCCACGCCCTTGCCGCCGACCCGAACTTCGTGCTCTCCACACGAGTCGAGGAACCCCCGATGCGCAGAGAGAAAGCGCCCATCGCTCTCCTCTGTTTTGCCGGGGGGATCGCCCTCACCCTCACCGGCATCCCGATCTCCATGGGCCTCCTCACCGGGGTGCTCGTCATGGTCCTTGCGGGGGTGCTCACCATCGACGAGGCCTATCGCACCATCGACTGGAAGACGGTCTTCCTGCTCGCAGGCCTCATCCCCCTCGGGACCGCGATGATCACCACCGGGACGGCGGCACTGATCGCCGGGACCGTGATCCCGCTCGTCGGAAACGCCCACCCCCTCCTGCTCTTCATCGGCATCGGAGCACTCGCGACCCTCTTCACCTTGCTGATGTCCAATCTCGGGGCAGTCGTCATCCTGGTCCCGATCGCCCTCCTCGTCGGCGCCGAGACCGGGACCGACCCCCGCGGCCTCGCCCTCCTTGTGGGGCTCTGCGCCTCCAACTCGTTCCTCCTGCCGACGCATCAGGTGAATGCCTTTCTCATGTCATCGGGCGGGTATCACACGGTTGATTATCTGAAAGCAGGCGTTGTCCTGACCGTTCTCTTCCTCCTCATCGTCTCGGGATGGATTTATATGGTCTTTGGATGATCATCGCTCCAGAGATGGATGGAGTGAACGGAGAATGGTGATTCAGCAGTTCTTCATACCGGGCATCGCGCACAGTTCCTATCTCGTCGGTGCGGCCGGCACCTGCGCCGTCGTCGATCCGGCGCGGGACGTCGACCGTTATCTCGACGCCGCGGCAGACCTCGGATTCGCGATCACGCATGTCCTTGAGACGCACCTCCACGCCGATTTCGTCTCCGGCCACATGGACCTGGCGGAGAAGACCGGCGCCCGGATCTATGCGCCGGAATCGGGTTCATGCGCGTTTCCGCACGAACCGGTCGCCGACGGGACAGAGTTCTCGGTCGGGGATATCAGGTTCGACGTCCTCGATACGCCGGGGCACACCCCGGACGGCGTCACCTACGTGGCCACCGACCTCTCCCGCGGTGATGACCCCGTCGCCGTCTTCCCCGGCGACACCCTCTTTGTCGGCGACGTGGGTCGGCCCGACCTCTTCCCCGGACAGGCGCGGGACCTTGCAGGGCGTCTCTATGATAGCCTGCACGAGAAGATCCTCGCCCTCCCCGACCACTGCATGGTCTTTCCCGCGCACGGCGCCGGGTCGCTCTGCGGCCGGGCGATGGGATCGATGCGGTCGACCACCATCGGCTACGAGCGCCGGTATAACGCGGCATTGAAGATCGCCGACAGGGAGGAATTCATCAGCTCGCTTACCACGGGCATGCCCCCTGCCCCTGACCATTTCAGCAGGTGCAGCGAGATCAACCGCCGCGGCCCGCCCCTCGTCCGCACCCTCCCGGCGATCAGGCCGATGAAGCCGGCCGAGTTCAGGGATCGGGCCGGGAAGGGCGATGCGGTCGTCCTCTCAGTCAACGACTACGCCGCTTTCGGGGGTCAGCACGTCCCGGGCAGTTATCATATCGACCTTGCCGGCAACTTCTCCACCTTTGCCGGGTGGGTGCTCCCTCCGGAGAGGGAGGTCCTGCTCGTCGCCGGGACTCAGGCAGAGGCGGAGGCGGCGGTGGTCATGCTCCGCCGGGTGGGGTTGGACCGCACCGTCGGCTACCTCGACGGCGGCGTCCATGCCTGGGTGACGGCCGGGTATCCCGCCGCTCATGTCCCTCAACTCTCGCCGGCTGAGACGCATGCGATGATCACGGGAGGAAGGGCCGTGCTTGTGGACGTGCGGGCGCCGGAGGAGTACGAGGAGGACCATGTGGAGGGGGCGGTCAATATCATGGTGACAGACCTGCGGGAGCGCTCCGCGGCGCTCGACCCCGCCCGGCCCCTCGTCGTCATGTGCAGGACAGGCCACCGTTCGAGCCTCGGGTGCAGCATCCTCAAACAGAAAGGGTTTGTCGAGGTCTCCAACGCCGCCGGCGGGATCACCGGCTACCGTGCGGCAGGATATGCCTGAGGTGGAGGCAATGGACTGGACACCTTATATCGCAGGCGCCGGGATCGGCGTGCTCAGCTGGCTCGCGTTCCTCCTCTCCGACCGCCCTCTCGGGTGCTCGACGGCCTATGCCCGGGCGAGCGGCATGATCGAGCGTGCCGTCCGCGGGAAGGCGGTGCTGGACAGAGCATACTACAAACAGTTTGCCCCGCGGATCGACTGGGAGGTGATGCTGGTGCTCGGCATCGTGATCGGTGCCTTCGCAACGGCCTTCCTCACCGGGGAATTTGCCCTGGTCTGGGTCCCGCCGACTTTTGAAGCGGCATTCGGGCCGTCTGTCCCCCTGAGGATCGTCGTCGCCCTCGCCGGCGGCGTCCTGATGGGGATAGGTGCGCGCTGGGCCGGCGGGTGCACGAGCGGGCACGGGATCTCAGGCACTCTCCAGATGGCCCTCTCGAGCTGGGTTGCGGTCGTCGTCTTCTTTGCAAGCGGCATACTCTCTGCCTTTCTCCTCTACGGGGTGTGGCCATGAAGGACGCCCTGACGCGCCTGCGCCGGAATGCGCCGGTGCAACTCTCTCTCGGACTGGCGCTGGGGGTCGCCTTCGGCGCCTGCCTCCAGGTCGCCGGGGTCACGCGCTATGATGTGATCATCGGCCAGCTCCTGCTCACCGATTTCACGGTGGTGAAGGTGATGCTCAGTGCGGTGGCCGTCGGCACGCTCGGCGTCCACCTGATGCGGGCGGCGGGTCTTGCCGACCTTCACATCAAGCCGGGTTCGGTCGGCGCAACGGTCGTCGGCGGGGTGATCTTCGGCGCAGGTTTTGCGGTCCTCGGCTACTGTCCAGGGACGGTGGCCGGCGCCGTCGGGTCGGGCGCCCTCGACGCCCTCGTCGGCGGGGTGACCGGCATCCTCATCGGGGCCGGCATCTTCTCGGCTCTCTACCCCCGCCTTGAGGCGTCGGTGCTCGGGCTGGGGAGGTTCCCGACCGCCACCATCCCCGAGATCCTGCATGTCAACCCCCGGGTGGTGGTGGTGCCGCTCGTGCTCCTGATCGCGGCCGTCCTCTACGGCCTTGAATACCTGGGGCTCTGATCGGGATGGCGCACAGAGAGACGTTCCAGACCTCTGCCCGGCCCCCGCCGTTGCTGGACTTCGCGCATATCGCCGTCATGAGAGAGGACAGAAAAGTCCTCGACTTCCTCTCCCTCACCGTCGGTGCCGGCGAGCACCTCGCCATCCTCGGACCGAACGGGTCGGGGAAGTCGTCCCTGATCAAGACGATAACGCGGGAGTACTACCCGCTGACGCACCCGGACCGCAGGTTTTCGGTCCTCGGCGAGGAGGTGTGGCAGGTGGGCGCCCTCCGCTCCCTCCTCGGCATCGTCTCCGCGGACCTGCAGTTCACCTTCACCCGCGATATCGCCGGGCGTGACGTCGTCCTCTCCGGTTTCTTCTCCAGTGTCGGCCTCTTCAGGCACGAGGTCACCCCGGCGATGGAGGGCAGGACTGAAGAGATTCTCAATTTCCTGGAGATAGAACACCTTGCGGC
>NZ_JAQVNX010000007.1:30958-42371 GCF_028702905.1 Methanofollis sp. | reverse complement strand
GATACCACTCGTTCTGCTTCTCCTGGCGCTCGGCCTCCTTACTTTTAACTGGCTGAGCACAGGGATGCCGTTAACTCCCGGCATCGACTTTGCAGGCGGCACTGCCGTCACCGTCATCACCGACGACAGTATTGATGAGATTAAGGAATATTTCGCAGGATTCCCCCTGACTGATGTCGGTGAGGGGCTCGATGGCGGCAAGTACGTCAGGTTCGGCCCCATGGACGACGATCAGGCGCAGGCGCTCACCGAAATGGTCCTGGAACGCTACCCTGATGCAAAGGTCGACCAGATCGGCGAGGCATTCGGGAGCACCCTCCAGCAGCAGGCCTTCATCGCCCTGATCTTCTCCTTCATCGGGATGGCGTTCGTGGTCTTCGTCGCGTTCAGGAACCTTGTCCCCTCCGTGGCCGTTGTCCTCTCGGCATTCTCGGACATCGCGATCACGGCGGCGATCATGAGCCTCATCGGCATTCCCCTCACCCTCCCGACGACGGCGGCCCTCCTGATGCTCATCGGTTACTCGGTGGACAGCGACATCCTCCTTACGACCCGTGTCCTCAAGAGGCAGGGGAAGACGGAGGACAAGTTTGCCGGGGCCTACAGGACCGGCATCATCATGACCACGACGACCATGGCCGCGGTCGCGGCGATGTTCGCGGTCACGGCCTTCGGCGGCGTTGAGGTCATCGCCCAGATCTCGGCCGTCCTTCTTGTCGGCCTCTTTGTGGACCTGATGAACACCTGGGTGCTCAACGTCGGCATCCTCAGGGCATACGTAACACGGAACGGGAGGCACGCATGAACAGCGATACACTCAGAAAACTCTATACCGACTGGAGGATCGTCCTCCTGGTGGCCATGGTCATCCTCTCGGTCATCGCCATCGGCCCCCACTTCGAGGACGGAAAATTCACGACCAACCTCCAGTACGGCCTCGACCTCCAGGAGGGTTCCTGGCTCCAGATGGAGTTCCAGGCCGAAGTGGTCACCGTCGAGCCGGGCATCGATATCAACAAACTTGCAGACACCCTGGGCACGGAACTGGACACCGAGGTGATCCCGGTCTCGGCGGATCAGGTCGAGGTCAGGAAGGCGTTCACGCGTGAGCAGCTTGAGCCCGTCTTCACGAAGGCCGGAGCGACCATCGTCACCGTGAACCCTGGCGTCTCCAAGGACACCGCGGAACTTGTGAAGCGGACCCTTGACGAGAAGGTGAACAGCCTCGGCACTAAGGACGCACGGGTGAACATCCTCACCGGCCTCAACGGCATCACCCGCTATGTGCGTGTTGAACTCGCCGGCGTCGACATGAAGACGGCGAACGAGATCGTCGGTCAGCAGGGCAAGTTCGAGATCCGCGTCCAGACGACCGGAAACCAGACCGAGCATGTCATCTTCGGCGACGTGATCACGAGCGTCAACGTGCCGACAAAGGACCAGCAGGGTATGTGGGGCGTCGGCTTCACGCTCAGCCCCGAGGGTGCGGACGCCTTCAGGCAGGGCGCCATCTCCTCGAATGCGGTGAACGACCCGCAGAACCATGAACTGGTCATGCTCCTGGACAACAATACGGTGTACTCGGCGCCCCTGTCTGCTGAACTCGCCTCGCAGCTGAAGGCCAGTCCTAGCCGCAGCCTCAGCGCCTCCACCGGCGTCGGCGACGAGGGCCTGAAGGACGCAGAGAACCTTGAGATCCACCTGCGGGCCGGTGCCCTGCCTGTGGACGTGACTGTCGCAGGGTCGGGATCTGTCTCGGCAACCCTCGGCGACTACTACAAGATCCTCTGCATCCTGGCCGCGATCGCCGCCCTGATCGTCGTCGGTGTCGTGGTCTACTTCAGGTACCGCGAGCCGAGTATCGTGCTCCCCATGGTCGCAACAAACCTCGCCGAGATCATCATCCTGCTCGGCATCGCACGGTTTGTCCAGCAGCTTGACCTGGCATCGATCGCGGGTATCATCGCCGTGATGGGTACGGGCATCGACCAGCTCGTCGTGATCACCGACGAGGTGCTCCACGAGGGCAGGGTGCCGTCGTCGAGCGTCTACCTGAAGAGGCTCTCGCGGGCCCTCGGGATCATCGTCGTGGCTGCCGGGACAGTCGTCTTCGCGATGTTGCCCCTCGCTCTGATGGACCTCTCGACGCTCCGCGGCTTCGCCATCATCACGATCCTTGGCGTGCTCATCGGCGTCCTGATCACCAGGCCCGCCTACGGCAAGATCATCATGGCGATCCTCTCGAAATAACCGGAAACTCTTTCCCCTCTTTTTTCCCCATACGTCGGCATGGGCAGACCGGTGCTGATCGATTTCTTCTCCGCGTGGTGCGAACCCTGCCGGGAGCAGACCGCCATCGTGCAGGGCCTGGCCGAAAGGCTTGGCGACCGCGTGGAGGTGAGGATGATCGATGTCGCGGAGAGGCTCGACCTGATCTCGGCCTACAGGCTGACGACCGTTCCGACGATCGTCATCGAAGCGGGGGGAAAAGTGGTCGGGAGGTTTGAGAAGGTCACCGACGCGGAGACGCTCGAAAGCATTTTATTATCTCTGATAGATGATCATGCAGAAAGAGGGATAGTATGAGCAAACCGGTATTGACTGACTTTTTTGCGACATGGTGCGGGCCGTGCAAGATGCAGACGCCGATCCTTGAAGATCTCAAGGTTAAGATGGGCGATCTGGTCGAGATCAGGACGATCGATGTCGACCAGAACATGGAAGAGGCGATGAAGTACCAGATCCGCGTTGTCCCGACCCTTATCATCGAGAAGGACGGCATTGTCCTCCAGAAAATCGAGGGCGTCACCCGTGCCGATACCCTTGAGGATATCCTCAGGCCCCTGATCGAAGAGTAAGGGATACCTTCACCATTTTTCTTTTCATGGATCAGGACGAACGAGTCCGGGCCCTGCTCGGTTTTCTTGCCGCACGCTATGGCGAGATCGTCTGGTGGGACGCACCCGCGGACGAGGTGGTCATCGGTGCCGTGCTCACCCAGCAGACGCGGTGGGAGAATGTCGAACGCGCCCTTGCCCTTCTCAAGGACGCGGGGGTCTGTACAGTCGAGGGGGTCGACCGGGCCGATCAGGCGGTGGTCGAGGCGGCGGTCCGTTGCACGGGGTTTTACCGGGTGAAGACGGCGCGGCTGAAGAGGTTGTGCCGCCGGATTTGTGAGATGGGGGGTATCGAGGGCATGTCCCGTCTTCCGACACCCGCCTTGCGCGAGGCGCTCCTTGCCGTCAATGGTGTCGGCGAGGAGACGGCCGACAGCATCCTCTGCTACGGGTTCGGCCGTCCGTCCTTCGTGGTCGATGCCTACACGAAGCGTATCTGCGGGTGCATCGGTGTCACGGGGTCGTATGCCGAGCTCAAGGCGGCCTTCGAGAGGGTGCTGCCCGAGGACGCGGCACTGTACGGGCGTGCCCATGGCCGGGTCGTCGAATATGCAAAGGAGTTCTGTGTTTCAGGACGGTGTGACGAGTGCAGGATGAAGACTGTGTGCGTATAGGGAAGAGGCTCTTTACGGAGGGCCTTGTCGGTGGGAATTTCGGGAACATGAGCAGGAGAGAGGGGGACGGTTTCCTGATCACGAGGACGGGGTCGTACCTCGACGATCCCGGCGACCTGGTGCTGGTGCCCTGCGAGGGCGAGGCGCCGCCGGGGGCGTCGAGCGAGTACAGGGTGCACCAGGCGGTCTACTGCCTGACTCCCCACCAGGCGATCGTCCACGCCCACCCGCCGCATGCGGTGGCGGCGTCTCTCGCCTGCGAGAGGATCGTCCCGAAGGACAGCGAGGGGGAGATGCTCTGCCCGGAGATCGCGGTCGTCGGCGGTGCGCCCGGGACGCAGGAACTCGCCGACAATGTGGCGGCGGCCCTGAAGGATGCCCACCTGGTCATCGCCCGCGGCCACGGCACCTTCGCGGCGGGGAAGAGTCTCGACCAGGCGTATCTCTACACGTCTCTCGCGGAGTACTCGTGTCGGGTTTTGTTGTACGCGGGGTTGTGGGGGAAGGGAATTCTCTGATACGATTTTTTTGTGGGGTTGGAGTATCCGCCTGATCCTGCGAGAAAGCGTGGATTCACCGCCTTCCCCCTACCGCTCACCGGGGGCAAGCCCCCGGACCCCCCACTCAGGATAGGGTCGGGGAAGACAGAACAGGAGATTCAGGTCTTCGCGGAGCAAAGCGGCAGTGGTCCTGAGAAATACAATCGCAGTGAGACCGACCGCGGGAGATCACTCTCCCGAGATCGGGGCTGCAATCCGCCGGGCTGAAAAAACGGGGATACCCCCGACGAGAGGAGGAATCACTCCCGCCTCTTCGGCGGCTGAGGCGGTTGCAGCCGCTGGACCTCCCGGATTACCTCGCGGTGGAAGGCAAGGATCAGGTCGCTGATCACGCCGAACATGAAGATCTCGATGCCGACGACGATGAAGAGCACCGTGAGGATGGTCATAGGGAGGTGCTCGATATTTTTGAGCCATTCGAGGAAGACATAGACCCCGATGCCCCCGCCGATAAAGGTGAGCAGGAGCCCTATCATCCCGAAATAGAAGAGGGGATTATTGAGGCGGGCGAAACGGAAGATTGCCGAGAGGATCCTGAACCCATCCTGGACGGGATTGAGTTTGGTCGGCGTCCCCGGCCGCATCAGGTAGTGGACAGGGACCACGGCAACCTGCTGGTCGAATTTTACCGCCTGGACTGCCATCTCGGTCTCGATCTCGAACCCCGCCTCCTGGAGGTTCATCTGCTGCAAGGAGGAGAGGGTGAAGGCCCGGTAGCCGGAGAGGATGTCATGGAGGTCCCGACCATGGGCGACCTTGAAGAAATAGTTGATGATATAGTTCCCGACGAGGTTGAGGCGGGTCAGGGCACCTTTCTCCGGGTAGGCGAGGCGGTCGCCGATCACGTGGTCGAAACCGGAGAAGAGGGGGGCGAGCATCTTCTCGGCGTCGTCAGGGAGGTACGTGCCGTCCCCGTCGAGCATGAGGACATAGGGGAGATCGATGATCGCGGCTGCTTCGATGATCGCGTTTCCTTTTCCCTTTTCAGTCTGGAAGACGACTTCCGCCCCGGCATTCCGCGCAATCTCCGGCGTGCCGTCGGTACTGTGCCCATCCGCCACCAGAATCCGGTGATATCCCCTTTCTTGAAACTCCCTGACCAGGCCCTCTATGGTCGGCGCCTCGTTCAGGGTGGGAATGAAGATGCACACCTGGTCCTTCTCGATCTCCATCGCCATAGTATTTAAAAAGCCATCGTCATAAGTGCTTCCATGCACATGGCGAAGAAGGGGCTGCGTGCCCTCGGTATCGCCGAGAGTTTCCGGGGGCGGGAGAGGTCCACGCTTGCCGGCGTCGTGATGCGCAGGGACGGCGTGATCGACGGTTTCGGGTTTGGCGAGGTGACGGTCGGCGGCATGGACGGAACCGTTGCTGCGATATCGCTTTTTCAGGGACTGGAACGGGAGGATATCAACTGTGTCCTCCTCTCCGGGTGCGTCATTGCATGGTACAACATCATCGACCCGGACGCCGTCAGTCTGGCGACCGGTCTTCCTGTGATCGTGGTCACGTACGAGGACTCGGACGGTCTTGAAGAGGATGTCTCCGCCCACTTCCCGGGCGATGCGGAGAGGATGGAGGCGTACCGCCGCCTCGGCCCTCGCGTCCCCCTCCGCCTCGGCACAGGCTATACCGTCTATCTGCGGGCCTCGGGGATCGATACGGCGGACGCAGGGAGGGTCGTCGACGCCTTCACCCGCGACGGGAAGGTGCCCGAACCCCTGCGGGTCGCACGCCTCGCGGCCCGCGCCGCTATGCGGTATACGTGTCAACCGAGATGAGCGCATCTGTCCGGGTGTCGCGGATCTCGACCCGCACCACGTCGCCGGGGCGGAAGGTGCCGTTGGGGAAGTCGACGATGATCCTGCCATTCGGGCACCACATGCTCCCCTTGCCGGTCATATACTGGGTGCCGGTGTGATGGGTCTGTATGAACTCGTGCGCCTCCATCGTCAGGATGCGGGCCTCGACCTTCTGGCCGTTCTTGAAAAATGTGGGATACATATCGTTTTTGACATAGTAACGTGTCCTGTCGGGCTCGGTCGTATGGACGCCAAGACGTTTCCAGAACTCTTTCATGGCCGCGTCGCTGGCATCTTCGGGAGGGGGACGGGGGTTGTACCAGAGAGCGACGCGGCTGTCATAATTCATACTATACGGAGAGTCGTCATCGACGTGGGCGATGTCGATGATCTCGAAGATGCACGGTTCCTCTGAGATCGAGAAAGAAAAGGAGAAACCCAGGCAATAGATGATGAGGAGAACAGCGGCGGTCATGACGACCGCACAGAGGATCAGCTCGCCTATCAGATGAGATGTTGCCTCAACCGTCCAGGAGCTCATTGTTCAGGCCTGGCGATATCCCTACATAAGACCTCCGGTCAGTGGACATTTCTGCCGCTCCCGTCGACACAAAATTCATATATGAGGGGCGTGATCTCTCTCAAACTCTCTTCTTCCTCTGCTGTCGGGAAGGGAGAAACAGGTGGGGGACGTGCATGCCGAAGTGGACACTATTTGCTCTTCTCTTTATTCTGATACTGCAGGCCGTGGCGGTCGGGAGTGCCGGAGAGATCGAGGCGACCAGGGTATGGGAGCATGCCTTCGGGAGCGAGATCCTGACCCTCGCACTGGCGCCTGACGGTTCCTCCTTTGCGGTCGGGACAAACAGGCCGGGGGCCCTGTATTTTTATGACCGGAACGGCACCCTCCTCTGGAACCATGAGACAGGGTGCCCGGTCTATGGTTCGGCGGTCTCGAAGGACGGGGCCTATGTCGTCGAAGGGTCGGACCTGGTGCGGGTCTTTACCCGCGAGGGGGATCTGGACTGGAGGTGGAGTTCCGGATATTTCGCTTTCAGCGTGGCCATATCTCCCGATGGCAAATATATCGCCGTAGGAAGCGACGACAGCACCGTATGCCTTCTCAGGCGCGGCGCCGGCGAGTTATGGAAGTATGATACGACAGGCGACGTCGATACCGTCGCGATATCGGCCGACGGCAGTCTGGTCGCCGCGGGTGCCGACGGTCAGGTCTATCTGCTGGGCAAGAACGGCAAAAAGATCTGGAAAAAGGATGCCGGAAAAGGGATCCGGTCGGTTGCCATATCTCCGGATGGGGCCCTGATTGCCGTCGGGTCCCTGGATTCCCGGGTTCACCTCTATAGCAGCAATGGGACGCTGCTCTGGCAGTACATGGCCGACAACCGCGTCCATCATGTGGGGATCACATCTGACGGCCGGGTCGTCGGGGCATCGCAGGACCAGGCCGTCTATCTGCTCTCGAAAGACGGTAAACTCCTCTGGAAGGAGACACAGCCCGCGTCGGTCACCGCAGCCGTCATCTCGGACGACGGGTCCCTTGTCCTCTCGGGGACGGGCACGGGCGACCAGAGGGTCTGCATGTACGCCCTTGAAATGATTGCCGCCGTCACGACGACGCAGCCGACTCAGCCCCCGACACTCCCGCCTGTCAGAACGATCGAAACGCTGCCCCCTGTTGCGGAGGTCCCGGGGGCGGTGCCTCCGGAAAAGTCCCTGTTCGGGTTCTCGACCATTTTTAACCGGCCCCTGCTGCAGGTCCTCCTGCTCGCCGGCGGTGTCGTGCTTGTCGGGTGGATAGTGATGGCCCTGTACCGCCGGCGGCGGTGATGATCAGGGCTCCATTTTTCTGCTCTGTTGAAAGTGGGAGATACCTCTGATCCTCCGGTGAAAGCGTGGATCCACTACCTTCTCCATACATGCTCACCGCGGGTTTCATCCCCGGTACAGGCATTTAGATCCTGTGACACCCGTACAAACGCCATCCCTTAATCAGACACCGGGGGGCGGCGGCCCCCCGGACCCCCACAAAATGAGGATAGGATTAGGGATGGGAGAGCCGGATCAATTGCCTTCATGAGCGATTCGCAAGAGCCGAAAAAAGGGAGTTCGTCCCGGGCAAGGACTGTTTACTCGTTAACTTCGCTAATTGCCAGTTCGTACATCCAGTCAAGAAGGACCGAACACTGCTCCACATTGCAGTCCAGGTCACAACCGATACAGGGGATCAACTCTTCTCCTGCCATCAGGAGAGAGGGATCGACCGCCTGCTGCCGTGCCTTCAGCAGGTATGTCTTGAGCCCCTCCTCTCTGTACTCGAGGCGATCGATGAGGCCGGCATCGCTCAGTTTCTTAACGACCCGCGAGCATTTCCGGCTGTCGATGTTGAGGAGTTTCCAGAGTTCGCTCTGGAGCACTCCTTCCTGCCTCGACTGGATGATCCTCTGGGCCTCATCTTCAACAGATGGCATGTCCATCAGATAAGGGGTGCGATCGTAAGAATATTGTTCCCCCTGATGACGACGGTGCCGAGGTTGCGTCCCCGCTGGTCGCCCGTGAACTCGATCGTCTCGTCCATGTGCAGGTTCAGGTGCTCGTCCACGGCAACGAGTCTTCCCTGCAGCTTCCGGCCTTCGTCCTTGATCTCTACGCTAATCTTTGAATCAACGAGCGAAAAAACTTTTTTCACTGGCAGAACAATACTGTTGACCATCTGAGGTTATGTGGTGGTGGAAAGTATTTAATCTTTCCATCGGCCTGAAAAACCTCATTGCACCGTTTTTTTCGGAGGGCTCACCGCCGGGTGAAGGCGGGGTCGTCGAAGAGGTCTGCCGGACCGATGAGCATCCCGTCATGGATACCGAATCCCAGGCAGACGGCCTTTGTGCAGACCGGCACGGCGTCGCAGAGGCTGACAGGCATGAAGTCTGAGTCCGCGACGGCGGCGAGGACGCCGGCGACCGGCGGGCATCCCCTGCCGGTGCCGAGGAGGAGGGCCGGGTCGGCGCCTGTGCAGGCGGCGGCGACGGTCGTCTCAGGCCCCTCGACCTTCACGACAGACGCACCGTCGTCGATGTGCGCCAGAAGGTCGTAGATGCCGGACGGAGTGGGATAGAACCCGCCGTCAGTGCAGGTGAAGGTAAAACCCCGGCGGAGGAGGGGGTCGTCCACAAGGGCAGGCGTCGTGTAGGGGTCGGCGAAGATGCGGGCGAGCGCCTCGCTCCAGGCCCCTTCAGCCGCCCCGCTGGAGAGGAAGACGAGGACGCCGTCTCCGGTCTCGACAGGGAGGTCCGCCCTCCCCGCCTCTCCCGATCCGGTGAGGCCGAGACTGCCTGCAAGGGTGCGGCACTCCTCCATCACGCGGGTGAGGAGGTCGGCGATCCGCGGGTCGTCCCGGTGGGTGAAGATGCAGGCAAGCCTTCCGCCAACTCTGGTCACGAAGGAATCGATGATGAGGCCGCCGTGCTCTTTGCGGAGCACCTGTGCGGCCCTCTCGATGACGAGAGGGTGCGCCTTCTGGCCTGCCGGGAACCCGCCGAGGTCTGCCGTCGCCACCGTGACGGTGGTCATGCGTGCGTCCTGCCGAAGATCTCCTTCACCTTCCTGATCATGCCGGCAGACCCGACATAGATCGGGGTGCGCTGGTGCGGGTCGTCGGGTTCCACGTCAAGGAGGTTCCGGGTGCCGTCGGTGATCGCGCCCCCGGCCTGCTCGGCGATGAAGCCGACCGGGACGGCCTCGTACATCAGGCGGAGTTTGCCCTTCGGCTTGTCCTTCAGGGCGGGGTAGCAGTAGATCCCGCCGTACTTGAGGATCTGGTGGAAGTCGGCCACATAGGATCCGGTGTAGCGGACCTTCGCCCCCTCTTTCTCGATCGTCTCGATGAACGCCGTGTGCGGCGCCGTCCACTCCGGCCTCTTCCCGCCGGTGCCGTACAGGGTGCCCTCGGGCATCCTGACGTCGGCTTCAAGGAGACGGTAGATGCCCTCGTGGTCCATCGCAAAGATCTGCACGCCCTTCCCGATTGTCAGGGTGAGGGTCGTCATCGGGCCGTACAGCATGTAGAGTGCGGCCTTCAGGTTCCGCCCCTTCTGCCGCACCGACCCGTTGCCGAAGATCCCGATGATCGTGCCGACCGCGAGGTTCGTCTGGATCAGGGACGACCCGTCCATCGGGTCCATCACGATGGCATAGTCCTGCTTCGCATCGGCGAAGGTGAGCACCTCCTCCTGCTCCTCTGAGGAGAGTTCGCGCACGAGGCCTGAGTCGCGGGCCGCCCCGATGATCTGTTCGTCGGCCCAGGTGTCCATCGCCGCCTGCTGTTCGCCGTAGATGTTCTCGCTCCCGGCATAGGACTGGTGGGTGATGAAGGCCTCCCTGATCGGGCCCGCCTGCCGTGCGATAAGTTCGATGAGTTCCTGCAGCCCGGCTTCGCAGCCTGCCGCCCGGAGATAGTCTTGCAGTGTCGTCATCTTCAGTCTCCGAAATTCTCTATATCAGATCCCCTATAAGAACACCGCCCCGGTACAGGGGGGCGAAAAGAAAAAAAGGGTCAGTTGCCCTTCAGGAGCGCGACGGCGTCCTCAAGGGGTGCATTGTCGATGGTGATGGCCGAGATGGCGTTGCACATCCTGACCGCCTCGTCGAGAGACTTCTGGTGGATGTTCCGGCCTGTTGCATTGCCTGACGCACCGCCGGTGTGGATCTGGTCGTACAGTTCCTTGAGGAACTTCGTCTCGTCGATGCTCGACCCGCCGGCACAGACGACCTGCGTCCTGCCTGCGGCGCGGGTCACTTCGCGGAGGAGTTCGGCCGAGACCGCGCCCTCCTTCTTCGGGGAGTTCACCTTGACGAAGTCGGAGCCGAGGCAGGCGGCGACGCCGGTGGCGCCCGCGATGAGGTGCGGGTCCTTCTCGTCCTTCACCGCCGCGCCGCGGGGGTAGATCCAGAGGACGGTGATCAGGCCGTGCTGGTGGGCCTCGAAGATGATCTGGGCCGCTTCCCTCATCATCTCGGCCTCGTACTCCGAGCCGAGATAGACCGTGTAGCCGACGCCGAGGACCTTCAGGCCGGTCTGGTTGCGGAAGGCGACGACCTGCCCGACTGTCGAGATCATCGGGCTGTACGGGTCTTTCTGGGCGGTCTTCACGAGGTGGGTCTTGGAGTTGAGCTTGACCAGGTACGGGACGTCGGAATAGTCCCGGCCGTACCGGGCGACCAGGCCGAGCTGGGTTGCGAAGACGCCGATGCGCCCCTTCTGTGCGATCCTGAAGAGGTGCTCCGGGTCGGCGTCGTCCTCGTGGATGCCCTCGCCGAAGAAGTCGTCGTTGAGGTGCTCGATCTTCTGGTCGCCGGCAAAGAGCATGAGGCGGCCGGATCCGTGGGTGATTGTCCTGTAGTTCTCGATATAGGTCTCCCGTGCCGTGCCGGGAACGTCGGCGGGGACGGACAGGGTAACATTTGCAGACATACCAGACTCAATCATGCCGCCCTGTACTTATTTTTTATGGGAATCCGGGTTC
>NZ_JAQVNX010000007.1:0-30858 GCF_028702905.1 Methanofollis sp. | reverse complement strand
TGATCATAGTACCCGACGGCCTCGTCGTACCGTCCGAGGAGGAGACTTGAGGCCCCGGCCGTCTGGAGGGCCGGGAGATCGGCCGGGGCGAGGGCGAGGGCATTCGTCGATGCCGCGATGGCGCCTTCGAAGTCGCCGGCCTTCATGAGTGCCTTTCCTTTCTCCGAGAGTGTTGCTGCATCCCCCTCTCCGGTGGTGAGGGCCATGTCATAGCAGACGACCGCTTCGTCGTACCGCCCCTGTGCTGACAGGGCCTTTCCTTTCACCCGCAGGAGGTCGGGATTGTCGGGGACGACCGTGCTCGCGAGGTCTGCACAGGCGGCCGCCGCCTCGTACTGCTCGAAGGAGATGAGGGTGGAGGCGGCCATGGTGCCGGCATCGGCGACCCCCGACGAGAGATACTCCGGGTCATCGGCGATGCGGTCGGAGAGGTAGAACCCGGCGACGACCAGGATGCCGGCAGTGAGGAGGAGCCACTTGATCTTCACAATTCACTTTAACGGCATATTGCAAATATAGGTTTCTATTTTTTTGTCGAAGTGAATGTACGATATGTCGATTTGTGTTTCAAATTTATTCTCAAATTGTCATTCCAAAAAAGAAGTAAGGTCAGCTCCCTTGCGGGTGCCCTGTGACCTCTGCATATGCCGGCTTTTTCTGTACCCCGAGAGCGGCCTCCAGTTTTTCGGAGAGGGCCGTGATCGCGGCAAAGTCCTTCTTCTGCGCATAGTTCGCCGCCCTCAGTTCCTCTGCAAGCGTCCTGACCGTCTCGTCGCCCCTGCCGGCGACAAGCGCGGCGCGCTTGACGAGAGTCGCCGCCTTTTCGAGAATGCCCTTCTGCTCGCCGGAGTACAGGATCTCCCAGGAGAGGCGCTCGAACTCCTCGCGCCTCTCGGCCGGGAGAGACCCTTTCACTTTCCCGAAGGCAAGGTCGAAGTGCCTGGCGGTGACCCGCACATTCCCGATGGCGTCGGCCCGCTCTTCCGCCGACTTGTCCTTCATCGCCGTGATAAACTCGCGCATCGCCGCCAGTTTCGCCTCCCTGACCACGGCCTCGATGTCGGCGCCGACATAGCCGTCCGTCCGGGCGACAAGGTCGTCGACCTTCACGTCGGCCGCAAGCAGGTCCTCGGTGCCCTTCAGGTACACCTCGAAGATCTTCTTCCTGCTCCCTGCATCGGGCGGCGGCACATAGATGATCCGGTCGAGCCTGCCCGGCCGCAGCAGAGCATCATCGAGCATGTCCGGCCTGTTCGTGGCGCCGAGCACCATCACGTTCTTCAGTTCCTCAAGGCCGTCCAGTTCGGTGAGGAGCTGGGAGACGACGCTCTCGGTCACATGGGAGGAATTGGCGTACGAGCCGCGCTTCGGCACGAGGGAGTCGATCTCGTCGAAGAAGACGATCGACGGGGCCGCCTGCCGCGCCTTTCTGAAGATCTGCCGTACTCCTTTCTCCGACTCGCCGACCCACTTGGAGAGGAGTTCTGGGCCCTTCACCGAGATGAAGTTGCACTCGCTCTCATTGGCGGTCGCCTTGGCAAGCATGGTCTTGCCGGTGCCGGGCGGGCCGAAGAGGAGGATGCCCTTCGGGGGCCTGGTGTGCATCCGGCTGAAGACCTCGGGGTACTTCAGCGGCCACTCCACCGCCTCGGAGAGTTCGCTCTTCACGTCGTCGAGGCCGCCGACGCTCTCCCACTTCACGTCCGGCACCTCGACGAGCACTTCGCGCATCGCCGAGGGTTCGACGTGCTTTCTGGCCTCGTCGAAGTCCTCGCCCGTGACCTTGAGGCTATCGATCAGTTCTGCCGGGATCTCCTCCTCGATCTTGATCTTCGGGATCACCTGGCGGATTGCGTGCATCGCCGCTTCCTTCACGAGGAGGGCGAGGTCGGCGCCGACAAAGCCGTGGGTGGTGTCGGCGAGGTGCTGGAGGTCGACGTTCTCGGCGAGGGGGACGCCCCGCGTGTGGACCTGGAAGATCTCAAGTCTCCCCTTCTTGTCAGGGATGCCGATCTCGATCTCCCGGTCGAACCTGCCGCCGCGGCGGAGGGCCGGGTCGATGGCGTCCGGGATGTTCGTGGCGGCGATGACGACGACCTGGCCGCGGGCCTTCAGGCCGTCCATCAGGGCGAGGAGCTGGGCGACGACCCTTCTTTCCACCTCGCCCTTCGTCTCCTCGCGTTTCGGGGCGATGGAGTCGATCTCGTCGATGAAGATGATCGTCGGGGCGTTCTCCTGCGCCTCCTCGAAGACCTCGCGCAGGCGTTCCTCGGACTCGCCGTAGTACTTGCTCATGATCTCCGGGCCTGAGAGTGAGATGAAGTGGGCGTCCACTTCGTTTGCGACGGCCTTGGCGATGAGGGTCTTCCCGGTGCCGGGCGGGCCGTACAGGAGGACGCCCTTTGGGGGATCGATGCCCAGGCGTTTGAAGAGTTCGGGGTGGCGCATGGGCAGTTCGATCATCTCCCTGACCATGTCGAGTTCGCGGCCGAGGCCGCCGATGTCCTCGTAGTGGACGCCCGTGGCCTCCTTGCGCACGCCCTCGCCTGGCTTGTACGGCGTCTCCTTCAGGTCGACCTCGGTCATCTCCGAGATGATCGCGATCCCCTTCGGAGCCACCTTGGTGATGACGAAGGTCAGGGGGTTGCCGAGCACATTGACCCGGATGGACTGGCCCTCGAAGACCGGCCTGCCGACCAGGATCCTCTTGAGGAACTGTTCGCCGCCGACGAGCCTGATCGGCTGGGTCGGCTGGATGACGACCTTCTGGCCGTAGCCCACCTCGACTTTCCCGACCCTGACCGTGTCGTCGATGCCGACGCGGGCGTCGCCCCTGATGGTCCCGTCGATCCTGATGATGCCTTTTCCCGTGTCCTCGGGATAACTCGGCTTCACGATGGCGGCAGCCTTCTGTTTGCCCTGGATCTCGATCACGTCACCGGAGACGAGACCGAGGTCCTTCATCACGTCTATGCCAAGACGCGCGATGCCGCGCCCGGCGTCCTCGTAATAAGCCTCTTTTACAGTAAGGTCCCGATAATCTTTCTGCATAAGACACTCCCTCACATAGAGATTTACTCAAAGTTAGTGTTTATATTATTTTAACTTTGTGCAGGTTCCGGGTGGGGAGCAGGAAAGGGTTTCGTATTCTGTAATGATCGCGTCCATCTGCCGATCAAAGGGTTCGTGAGGGACGGCCCCGACTTCCTGGCAGGCGAAGGCGATGCCGATGGTGCGGATGTCCGGGCACTCTGCAAGAAAGCGGTCGTAATATCCGGCACCGTACCCGAGGCGGTTTCCCGACCTGTCGAAACCTACCATGGGGACGATGACGGCGTTGAGGGCGGCGGGCGATGCCGGTATCTCGTGGCCGATGGGTTCGGGCACATGGAAGGTGCTCTCCACGAGCACGTCCCTGTCTTCAAGATAGGAGAGGCGGAGGGAATGCGTCTCCTTCTCGATGATCGGGACGACGACCCGCGTACCCCGCGCAAGAAGGGCGTCGATGAGGCCGGCCGTATCGACCTCCGGGTTTTTGGAGACATAGACCATCACGGTCCCGGCCCCGTCGAGGAGGGAGAGGAGCCGGGCGGTGACGGCCCTGCTTTTTTCCTGGATCTCGTCTGCGGAGAGGGCGAAGCGGAGTTTCTTCACGCTGTCCCGCAATGCCTGTTTTGCCGCAGGCTGCTCAGGACGCACAGCATTCATCTATACTCTATCGCGGTCGGCCGGGGATAAAGAAATCTCTCAGGGGGTTGGAGGATCCTTTCGACGGAGGATCACTCTGAATCCGGGTGAGGGGCATGCGGACCCACTGCCTTCCCTGTACTCTCTGCCGGGGGACTACGCCCCCGGACCCCCGCTCAGGATTGTTCCTGGGATGAGTGAGTCGGAGATCCCGAGAAGAAGATTGCCATCCCATTCTACCAGAGGGACGGCTGCAGGCGGTCAATAAACCAAAATTTTTGCGGGGAGTGGGCCCCCGAAAGTATTTCTCCCGTATTTCTCTCACGAGAACGATTCCTTGAAGGCCCGGAGGGAGGAGGCGAGGACGTGCGTCTTGCCGATGACGCCGGCGATGAGGATCGTATCCAGGATCTCGTCGCGGGTCGCCCCTTCCCGGATCGCTGCCCCGACATGGACCTTGATGCACTTGTCGGCGCCGGCACCGGCGGCGGCGGCGATCGCCACGAGTTCGGCGGTCTTTGCGTCCATGCTCGCCGGCCGTGCGGTCTTGTAGTCGCCGAGGGCCGAGAGGGTGAATGCCTCGGGGCGCTCGCGCATCACGGTGAAGATGAAGGGGACGGTGCCGAGCCAGTTCTCGGTCTCGGCAAGGACGTCGTCGGCCATTGTGTCTGCATGGGAGAGGAAGTCGTCGAGAGTCTTCTGATTTTCCGGTTTCATAGGAGAAAGTTTGGGAGGTGGGGGTTATCTTTCTGTCTTTTCGGCCGTGGAGTGTAGGGCATGGGCCGGTAGTCCGGCATACGCCCGATTCACCGGAGCATATTTTCCGGGTTTCAGCGGTTTTCCTCGCGCCGGGGGGAAACCCCCGGACCCCCCGAATACTCTGGGGACATGCTCCCGGGCATCTTTCACCCGGATCTCAACGGACTTTCCATGTCACCATCCCTACCAGAACAAACAAAAACATGTGTCGATCCAATACCGCCATGCACGCCGGATCCTCTCCTCTCCGCAGATCCAAAAAAACCCTCGATTACCTCCTCCACACCGAAGGAGTGGACCTCTACGTCACTCTGGCCGTGGCCGAATGCTCTGCACCGGAGGGATATCATCCCCGGGACGTATTGCCCTCCGCAAAAACCGTAATAGTCTTCGGACTGGAAATTCCGGCTAAAACATTCTCTCTCACGAGCAGAGAGAAGACCCAGCGGCTGCACCGCGTCATCGAACGCCTTGACGAGACCGCTTTTTCGCTTGCGAAAGCACTTGAGGAGGAGGGACACTCTTCCATCGCAGTTCCGTCTTTCTTCCCGGTGCGGGTGCGGGACAGGAGGATCAGGGGGTATCTCTCCCTGAAGCATCTGGCCGCAGAAGCGGGTATGGGAAGCATCGGGCAGAACACGCTCCTCATCACCTCGCGGTCTGGAAATCGCGTGGCGCTCGGGGCAGTGGTGACAGAGAAGGAACTGCACGTGGAGAGACCGGCGGTGCCGCCGCCCCAATGCCGCCGGTGCAACAGGTGCATCAAGGCCTGCCCTACGGGAGCGTTGACCGAAGAGGGAGTAGACGTCCTCCGCTGCAGGAACGTGACCCACGCGATCCCGGCGCCGGTGCGACCCATCTTCGGCGTCCTCTTCGGGAGCAACGCCGGAGCGTCCCTGACGGAGTGGCTGATCAACCGCATGGCCTGGGACGCGGAGATGGTCTGCAGCCGGTGCCTGACGGTGTGTCCGTATTTTCGAGAGCCCGGTGCCGGTTGAGGAGGTCATCCCGGAACTCCCGAGCGGGGGCCGGGAGGCCGAGACGGCGGTGAAGATTCTACAATCGAAGTGGCACGTCTGATCACCACGCCTTCCCGACGTTCCCGTCCGCTGCGCTGTTGTGAGAGGCGAGTACGTGATGATCAGACGGGCCGCTCCAACACAACCCGAAAAAAAGATTCTAAAAAAATTTAGAAGTGGAAGTTCTTGTTCACGATCTTCAGCGCACAGTAGTCGCCGCACATCGTGCAGCCGTCGGTGTCGGCGGGCATCCGCTCGTCCCGGATCTTCTTTGCGCGCTCGGGGTTCATGGCGACCGCAAACTGCCGGTCCCAGTCCAGGTCGCGGCGGGCGTGGCCCATTTCGAGGTCGTCGTCCCTCTTCTTCAGCTTGATCATGTCGCCGACGTGCGCGGCGATCCGGGAGCTCATCACGCCTTCATAGACCTCCTCCGGGGTCGGGAGGGCGAGGTGCTCGGCAGGGGTCACGTAGCAGATGAAGTCCGCGCCATAGGCCGAGGAGAGGGAGGCGCCGATGGCGGCGACCCTGTCGTCGTAGCCGGGTGCGATGTCGGTGACCAGGGGGCCGAGCATGTAGAAGGGCTTCCTGTTCGTGATCCTCTTCTGGACGACGACGTTCGCCTGGATCTCGTCGAGGGGGATGTGGCCCGGCCCCTCGATGATCGTCTGCACGCCGAAGTCGTGGGCCTTGTCCGCGAGTTCGGCATTGATGATCAGTTCCTGGAGCTGCGCCCTGTCGGTGGCGTCGTGGACGGCGCCGGAGCGCATGCCGTTCCCGAAGGAGAGGGTGACCTCGTGCTCCTTGAGGATCTCGATCAGGTAGTCGAACTCCGCGTAGAGCGGGTTCTCCTTCTCGTTGTGGAGCATCCAGGCGGTCATGAACGCCCCGCCGCGGGATACCAGGCCGCCGTGCCGGCCCTGGTTCTTCAGCCTCTTCATCGTCTCCAGGTTGATGCCGGTGTGGATGGCCATGAAGTTCGTGCCGAGTTTCGCCTGCTCCGCGGTGATCCTGAAGAGGTCGTCGGGGTCCATGAAGACGACGCCGCCCTTCTTCTGTGCGGCCTCGATGAAGGCCTGGTACAGGGGGACGCTCCCCACGGAGAGGGTCGTCGCCTCGATGACACGGCGCCTGATATCCAGGAAGTCGCCGCCTGTCGAGAGTTCCATGAGGGTATCGGCACCGGCCTTCTCGGCCATCTTCACCTTCTCGATCTCCTGGTCCACGTCCACCATATCGGTTGAGGTACCGATGGAGGCGTTCACCTTGGTGCGGAGGCCTTCGCCGATACCGCAGATCTTGACCTTCCTGTACGGGGAGATCGGGATGGTGATATGGCCCTCGGCCACGCCGCGGCGGACGAAGTCCTCGGTGACTCCTTCCTTCGCCGCGACGATCTTCATTTCTTCGGTGATGACGCCGCGCTTTGCGTCCTCAATTAGTCCCATACCTTCATTGTTGGGTAAAATCTGTGATAAACCCTCTGTTTTGCCGATGACCGTTAAATTTTGCTTGTTCTCCGGACAAGTAAATTTGTTTACGTTTGGGCAAGTGGAATTACCTGAGCGTGCTCCCCTACCCGGAGCAGCGAAAGAGACAGATTTAGATAAAAAATGTCTCAATATCTTAAAAAATAGAATTTATACATTATTATCTTATTTAAAGAAATCAAATATCTGGAAATATTTATCATTGTGTCAGAGAGATGTTCATCAGGTATGAACACCTTCTGGCTCCGCACTCATTTTTTCCATACCCGTGCCGGACGCGATGCGCTGGTCCTTGCAGTAGCCGGAGTTACTCTGTTTCTGATCGCCGCGTCCATGGACGCCTTCGAGGTGCTCGTGGAGTTCGCCACAGAATACGAACAATGGGAGGTCGACGAGATCGTCATCGCAGTCCTCATCCTATCTGTAGGGCTTGCTATCTTCTCTGTACGGCGGTGGAGTGAACTCAAGGCCGAGGTCAGGGCGCGGAAAACAATTCAGGAGAGGCTGAAATTCGCCATCGAAGGTGGTTCCCTCGGTGTCTGGGACTGGGACGTCGCAACAGGCAAACTGTCAATAATTCATGACTGGATACATGACCGAACCTCCCCGTCCCCGGAGGAGGAGACGCACGTCTCAATCCTTGAAAAGCGCATCCATCCCGACGATTACCCTCTGCTGATAAAGAGCATGGAAGAGGTGAGAGACGATGCCATGCCGTACTATGAGGTCGAGTGCCGGGAACGATGCTCGGGAGGGGAGTGGCGGTGGGTGCATGTCATTGGGAAGGTAACAACCCACAACGAGGAGGGCCATCCCATCAGGGCAACCGGCATAACCAGGGATGTCACCGAGATGCATCGGACCCGTGAGGCCCTCCACGAGGCGAACAAAAAACTGGACCTCCTGTACAGCATCACCAGACACGACCTCCTCAACCAGCTCAGCATCATTGCCGCGTATGCAGGACTGATCGAGGAAAAAGTGGAGAAAGACGGGACGACCCGGGAATATGCCAGACAGATGGCCGCCGCGACCGCGACGATCAGGGACCAGGTCGTCTTCATGCAGGACTATGAATGCATGGGTGTGAAATCTCCAGAATGGCAGTGTGTGAAGGAGATCGCCAGGGTTGCCGGGGAGAAGGCATCCCTTGGGAAACTGAAGATCAGTGTCCTGACCGGCCGGGTCGAGGTCTTCGCGGATCCCCTCTTCGAGAAGGTCATCTTCAATCTTGTAGATAATACCGTCCGCCACGGAACAGGGGCAACGAAGTTCAACGTCTCATTTCGTAAAGAGAATAACGAAGGTATCATCGTCTTTGAGGACGACGGGAAGGGCGTCCCCGCCAGCCTCAAGGAGAAGATCTTCACCAGGGGTTTCGGCCGTCAGGACTCGGGGCTCGGCCTCTTCCTTGTGCGGGAAATTCTCGGGATCACCGGCATGACGATCCGGGAGACAGGAATAGAAGGGGAAGGGGCGCGGTTTGAGATCCTGGTGCCGGCAGGGGATTTCAGGACCGGCCGGGCGTGATACAGCGTCCTGCTCTCCTTTCTAAGGGGAAGTTAGTCCCCTATGGCGATCAAGACGGCAGACGCCCCGTATTCCGTATCCGGGCGCGATGGCACATAGGGTGCGATCGAGCCTCACGGCCTTCTCAAAACAGCCGTCGGCACGGCCATAGTCTTCGAGGTTCCAGAGCGAGATCCCTTTCCCATATCACGCAAGGGCATAGTCCGGGTCGATGGCGCGGGCGGCGCCGTCTTCGTCGAAGTCGGTGAGCCACATCCCCTTCTCACACCATGCCGTGGCATTCTCCGGGTTCTCCTCGATCTCCTGGTCCAGGTTTTGCGCGATCGCTTCACGATACTCTGCATAGTGTGCTTCTGGGCTTACGGAAGTCTGCTGGAGACACCCGCCTGCCAGCAGGAGGGCCGCCATGATCAGGAGGAGGGGGTGTCCATAGGCCTGAGTCTCGGGGTATGTACCCCTGAAGATACCGATCTGCCTGCCCGTCCCCATCCTCTCGTGCCTGAGAGTCCTGGCTTCTCCAGACCATGGGAGACCGTCCTCCTGCACCGTTCGATAGTTTCTATAAAACCGCTCGCCCATGATATACAACGGTGGTTTTTCTGAAGGTGAACTTCGGCGGTTTCGTCCCGCTCAGCACGGTGGACTGGAGAGGTCGGGCCGTATGCACGGTTTTCCTGCGCGGCTGCCCGGTCAGGTGCCACTACTGCCAGAACATCGCCATTCTCGACGGCATGGATGAGCGGGAGGTCGACGAGGTCCTTGCCATGATCAAAGAGTCCTCCCTCCTCGTCTCCGGTGTCGTCTTCTCTGGCGGCGAGGCGACGATGCAGAAGGAGGCGCTTCTCGCCCTTGCGAAGGGTGTGAAGACGATGGGCCTTGGCGTCGGCCTTCAGACGAACGGCGTCTACCCGGAGACGATCCGGGCGCTCCTTGAAGGGCGCCTCGTCGACAGGATCTCCCTCGACCTCAAGACGCAGTGGCGCCGCTACAACAACCTCCTCAAGAAGGACTTCGCCGACAGGGTGAAGGAGTCGCTCCGCCTCTGCACGGAGGCCCACCACGCCGGCAGACTCCCCGAATTCGAGGCGGTCGTGACGACCTTCAGAGGGTGCGAGGACGACATCGCCTATATTGCAAAGGACGCAGGCGGTGTCGACCTGGTCCTCCAGCAGGGCGTCCTCGCCGGCGTCGCCCCCCTGGACTTCGAGGAACTGGCGGCCGTCGCCGACCGCCTCGGGCGGAGCGTGCGGATCCGGACGCGGCAGGACGGCGAGGTCGCCTACGAGGGGCGGCGGATTGTCAGGGCAGAGAGTATCGACGTGAGCGGAATAGAACAGGAGAGGAGAAGCGAAAGATGAAGGTCATCGGTATCGTCGGCATGCCGGCAAGCGGCAAAGGCGAATTTTCACGGATTGCAGCAGAAAAAGGCATACCTGTCGTGGTGATGGGCGACGCCATCAGGAAGGCCGTCACAACCGCCGGGCTTCCTCTGACAGACGGGAACCTGGGAAAGGTCTCCTCGGACCTCCGCGCGCGCCACGGCATGGGGGCGATCGCCCTGATCACCGTCCCCGAGGTGGAGGCCACCGGTGCGCCCGTCGTCGTCATCGACGGCATCAGGGGGAGTGCCGAGGTCGAGATCTTCAGGGAACACTTCACCTCTTTCCTCCTCGTCGGGGTGAGGGCCTCCTTCGAGACGCGTCTCGCCCGCCTCGGCAGCCGCGGCCGGTCCGACGACCCGGCGTCCTCGGACGACCTCAGGAGGCGCGACGAGCGCGAACTTGGCTGGGGCCTTGGCGACGCCCTCGCCATGGCCGACGTCTTCTTCGAGAACGAAGGCACGATGGAGGAGTACGGGGAGAAGGCCCGCCACCTCCTCGACGCCCTGGAGGGATGTGCATGAGCATCCAGCCGTATTTCGCCTCATCCTCGAAGGTCTGGGAGTCCGTGGACTGGGTATTCGGCATCGAGGAGTGCGGGTATGCCGGCTGGGAGATCTCGGCCGACGGGAACTACCGCCTCGAAAACCCGAAGAACAAGGCGGCGATCCGCGACGTGCTGGAGAGCACCCGCCTGAAGGCGACGGTGCACGCACCCTATGCCGACCTCAACCTCGCCTCCATCAACGACCCCATCTGGCGCGAGTCGGTGCGGCAGATCTGTCTCTGCGTCGAGCATGCCGCCGATATCACCGACCGGGTCACCATCCACCCCGGTTACCTCTCTCCCGCAGGGAAGTTGCTACCCGAGAAGGTGTGGGATCTCCAGAAGGAGGCGCTGCGGCAGATCGGAAAATGCGCCGAAGAGCACGGCGTTGTCGCCTGCCTGGAGAACATGATCAACATCCCCGACTTCCTCTGCCACGACCCCTTTGAACTCCTCGGCCTCACCGAGGGTATCGACGGGATAGGCGTCACCTTCGACCTCGGCCATGCGAATACTGTCAGGAAGACCGACGCGTTCCTGGCAGAGATCGGGCAGGCAAACCACCTGCACATCCACGACAATCACGGCAGCACCGATGAGCACCTCGCCCTCGGCGACGGGACGCAGGACTGGACGAAGATCGGGCGCAACGTCGCCGCCGGGTATCACGGCGGCGTGGCCGTGGTCGAGGGGCGCAACCTCGACGAAGCGCGGAAAAGCCTTGAAGTCTTCAGGAGGTGTTTCGTATAGCCGGCGAGACCCTGCAGGTGTACTTCCTCGGTACGGCCGGCGCCCTGCCGACGCCGAACCGCAACCCCTCGTGCGTCATGGTCAGGCACGGTTCGGACACCCTCCTCTTCGACTGCGGCGAAGGGGCCCAGCAGCAGATGATGCGGGCGCGGACCGGGTTCCTCGTCGACGCCATCTTCATCACCCACTGGCACGCCGACCACTTCCTCGGTGTCCTCGGCCTCGTGCAGACCATGGCCTTCAACGGCCGGACAGAACCGCTCGTCATCTACGGCCCCGAAGGAGTGCACGACTTCGTCGAATACACCATCAAGATCGGGCGGACCAAACTCGGTTTCGACCTCCAGCCCGTCCAGCTGGCGCCCGGCATGGCCGTCAGGTTCTCGGGCTACCAGGTGGAAACCTTTGCGACCTCCCACGGGATGCCGAGCCTCGGTTATGCGCTCAGGGAGGATGCGCGGCCGGGCCGGTTCGACCGCGAGACGGCGATCTCACTCGGAGTCCCGCCCGGCCCCCTCTTTGGGCGTCTCCAGCGTGGGGAGAGCGTTACCGTGACGCACGACGACGGCGGCGAGGTGACCATCACCCCCGACCAGATCCTGGGGACGCCCCGGCCGGGGCGGATGATCATCTATACCGGAGACACCCGTCCCATCCACCGTCTCCATACAGAGGGTCTCGAAGGGGCCGACCTCCTCATCCACGACGCCACTTTCGACGACTCGGAGAGGGGCCGCGCCGCGGAGGTCTACCACTCCACCGCGGGGGAGGCCGGCGAAGCGGCGGCGGCACTCAAGGCCCGCTCTCTCGCCCTCGTCCACATCAGTTCGCGCTATACCTCGATGACAAACCATATACGGGATGCAGAGGAGATGTTTGAAGGCGAGGTGCTTGCGCCATCGGATCTGGCGATGGTAGAAGTTCCTTTCAGGGAGTGACAGCAATGACGGAGGGTGAGGATGAAGTCGGGAAACGGTTTGAGGCGCGAGCGGCGCCTCTTCCTGACCGGCCTTGCGGCGCTCCTCATCAGCACCGTGGTTGCCGTCGTTGCCGGGTCCTATCTCTCCTCAGTCCGTGAGGTCCTTGTCCTCATCCCCGGACTCCTGGTGCTGGTGCCGCCGACGATCAATATGCGGGGGAGCATCTCGGGCGTGCTCGCCTCCCGCCTCTCCTCGTCCATGCACCTCGGGGAGTTTACAGGGAGTTTCCACGACGGCGGCGTCCTTGCCGAGAACCTCCACGTCTCCCTTATCCTCACCCTGGCCACGGCAGTCGCCCTCGGCATTGTGGCAAGCCTTGTCAGTGCCCTGACAGGCGTCGAGGTGATCGCCACAGGCGACCTGGTCCTCATATCGGTGATCGCCGGTATTGTCGCCGGGTTCATCGTCATGGGTTTTACCGTCCTCGTTTCGGTCCTCTCGTACAGGCAGGGCATCGACATGGACATGATCGCAGCCCCTGCGGTGACGACCCTCGGCGACCTGGTCACGATCCCGATCCTCACCATAACGGCCGTGTTCGTCCTCTCCTTCCCGTCAGGGACACGGACACTCCTCCTCGGGGTGATGCTCCTCGTCACCGCCGTCGCGTGCCTCTACTCCTGGTCGCGGGGCGGACGCGTGAGGCGGATCTCCACCGAGGTCCTCCCCCTCCTCGTCTGCCTCTCTGTCCTCGGGACCTTTGCCGGGGTGACCTACACCCTCGGCCTCGACCGTCTCGTGAGCATGGCCGCCCTTCTCATCCTGATCCCACCCTTTGCCGGGATCTGCGGGTCTATCGGCGGCATCCTCTGCTCGCGCCTCGGCACCGAGATGCACCTCGGCATCATCGCCCCCTCCCTCGTCCCTTCGAAGGAGGTGGTGGTGCAGTTCGCCCACACCTACCTCTTCACCGTCCTGCTCCTTCCCTTGATGGCGGCCCTCGCACACCTTGCGGCCCTCCTCCTCGGCGCCCCCTCCCCCGGCCTTCTCCCCATGGTCGCCATCGCCACGCTGGCAGGTGCGGTCGTGATGACCCTGGTCAACGGGATCGCCCATCTCACCGCGACGATCTCTTTCAGGTTCGGTCTCGATCCCGACAACTTCGGGATCCCGGTCATCTCCGCGGTCATCGACCTCCTCGGCGCCGTGGTCCTGGTCGCGGTCATCGACCTCTTCCTGTAAGGAGAGGGGACGTTCCTGGCCAGAAAGGCAGAACCTCTTCCATGAAGGGCACTCGTAGACGTTTCAGCCCCGGAAGAATTCTTTGTCCGGGGTGCGGTGGCAGGTGACTCTGCCCCTATACCCCCGCCTTGGGGTAAGGTGCAACCCTCGATGAGCGCCAGGGGGAAGCAGGGGATCGTTTTTCATCTACCGGGGGGGCTGCCGCCCCCCAGACCCCCTGCCATTAGGATAGGGAGGGGACGCCAGTCCTCTTCTGAATGAAGGTTTTACCCTTTCCGGGTCCAATCCTGAGGGAGGCCGACCGGAAGGAGTCGAGAAGACGCGGGGGCGCGTAGTCCCCCGGCGCAAGCGTGCGGGAAGGCACGTCGACCAGACGAACTCCTCAGAACAATTTTCATGCGGTATGCCTGAGGCGTGCTCCCGACTCATGTCTGGTTCAACAGAGACGGGAATTGCACACATCTCACTCCGCCTTCCTCATTCCTGCGAATTAATATACTGTCATAACACTATTGAGAGTGAAGACGGTACAGATTCATGATGGAAGTCGAGTATCAGCCGACCAGCCTCAAGGATGTCCTTATCGAGATGAAGGATATCTCGGAGCTGATGGTTGACCTTGCCTATTCTGCAATTCTCTTTGAAAGCCACGAGATTGCCGGCGAAGTCGAGAAACTTGAAGAGGTCATGAACCGGCACGCGTATCAGGCGCGGATCTCGGCCATCCTCGGGGCGCGCCGTGTGGAGGAGGCCGAGGCGATGAGCGGCCTCCTCCAGATCGCCGAGGCGGCGGAGCGGATCGCCAATTCTGCAACCGATATTGCCAAACTTATCTTGAGAGGGGCAAAATTCCCGCAGAAACTCAGGAACGCCCTGCCTGAAGCGGAAGAGGTGACGGTCAGGGCAGAGGTGCATCCCGACTCTCTCCTTGACGGCACGACCCTCGGTGAGGTGAAACTCCAGAGCCGATCGGGTATGCGCGTCATTGCGATCAGGCGGGGATCGGGCTGGATCTATGACCCCGACAAGTATTCGAAGACCCTTGCCGGGGACATCGTCCTCGCGAAGGGTCTCGGTGCCGGGATCACCCCCCTGTTCACGATGACCGGCGCGAAGCCGCAGCCCCGGAAGGAGTGGGTGCAGGCCGGATGCGTCGACGACCTCGACCGCGCCGTCGCACTGATGATCGAGATGAAGAACCTCTCGGAACTGGCAGTCGGGCTCGCGTATACGTCTCTCCTCTTCACGAACGAGGACATTGCGAAGGAAGTCGTCGTCCTCGACGAGAGGATGGAGGACATGCGCTACCAGTTCGACCTCTGGCTCCTTGAGGCGACCCGGCGGATCGAGAAGGCGGAGTACCTCTGCGGCCTGATCCACCTCTCCTCCTTTGCCGGGACCATCACCAGTGCCGCCTCGGCCATCGCCGACGTCCTCCTCCGCGACATCGAAATCCCTCCGGTCTTCAGGATGATCGTGCGCGAGTCCGACGAGATCATCACGCGGCTCGAAGTCGAGGAGAGGTCGGCCATCGCCGGCAGAAGCCTGCGCGAGGCCTCGCTTGCGACTGTCACCGGCATGGTCGTCTTTGTGATCCGGAGCAGAGAAGGCAGGTGGAAGTACCGTCCGGGACGGGATGAGCGTCTTCAGGCAGGCGATCTCATCATTGCAAAGGGACGGAGAGATGGTGAGGAACGCCTCGCCGCCCTCTGTTCAAGTGAAAATACATAAGCACTTTCCAGACAAGAGAGTACGAAAATGGCGAATACTGAAGATACCGTTGTCTATGCCCTTGGCCCCAACTGCGGGATCGAGGACGTTGAAGAGGGGAAGATATATGCCGGGACCGTTCAGGGCTTTGCAAATTTCGGAACCTTCGTACAGCTGAGTGCCCGGCTGAAAGGGCTTGTCCACAAGAGCAATATCCTCCAGAGCCACGAAGAAAAGGACCAGATCTTTGTCAAGATCATCAATATCAGGAATAACGGAAACATCGACCTTGCCGAGATGATCCCGGAGGTCTTCAGGCTGGAGACTATTACCCGCCGCGCCCATGTAACGAAACTGGGCGAGATCCAGTCTCTGGTGGGCAGGAACGTCACCTTTGAGGCCGAGGTCGCGCAAGTAAAGCAGACCAGCGGGCCGACGATCTTCACCCTTGTCGACGAGTCGGGGAGCGGCAATGCCGCGGCATTCGTGGAGGCCGGCGTCAGGGCGTACCCGGAGGTCGAGCTCGGGGGCGTCGTCTGCGTCTCCGGCGAGGTGATGCGCCGGCAGAACCAGCTTCAGATCGAGGTCAGCTCGATGGAGGCGCTCACCGGTGACGATGCAAAAACAGTGCACGACCGGATCGAGGCCGCCCTCGATGCACGGGCAGAGCCCGAAGACATCCCCCTCCTCGTGGAGAGCGATGTCCTCACGCAGTTGCAGCCCGAGATGAAGAAGGTTGCCAAACTGATCAGGCGCGCTGTCTTCGAGGCCCAGCCGATCATCCTCCGCCATCATGCCGATGCCGACGGCATCTGTGCGGCGGCCGCCGTCGAACAGGCGGTCATCTCCCTGATGCGGGAAGAGGGCGACGACCTGGACACGGCGTACTACCTCTTCAAGCGTTCCCCGTCCAAGGCCCCCTTCTATGAGGTCGAAGACATCACGAGGGACCTCGACTTCGCCCTCAAGGATCACGAGCGTTTCGGTCAGAAGATGCCCCTGATCGTTCTGATGGACAATGGTTCGACCGAGGAGGATCTGCCCTCGATGAAGATGGCACAGGTCTACGGCCTCTCGATGATCGTCGTCGACCACCACCACCCCGACGCCATCGTCGACGAGTACGTGATCGCGCATGTCAACCCCTATCATGTCGGCGGCGACTTCGGCGTCACGGCAGGGATGCTCGGGACCGAGGTGGCACGCCTCATCAACCCGAAGGTCAGCGACCTGATCCGCCATCTCCCGGCCGTCGCAGGTGTCGGCGACAGGAGCGAGGCGCAGGAAAGGCAGCGCTATCTTGACCTGGTCGCGGATGAATACTCCGAAGACGCGTGCAAGGACATTGCTCTTGCCCTCGACTACGAGCAGTTCTGGCTCAGGTTCAATGACGGCAGGGAACTGGTCAAGGATATCCTGAACCTCAAGGGGAACCGCGCCCTCCAGACGCGCTACGTGAGCCTCCTGGTGGAGCAGGCAAACGAGGCGATCGAAGACCAGATGGCGGCGTCGATGCCCCATGTGACCGAGGAGATCCTCCCGAACGGCGCTCACCTCTTCAGGATCGACGTGGAGATCTTCGCGCACCGCTTCACCTTCCCGCCGCCTGGCAAGACCTCGGGCGAGATCCACGACCGCCTCTGCCGGCAGCACCCGGGCGAACCGGTCGTCACGCTCGGTTTCGGCCCTGACTTTGCCGTGCTCCGTTCCCGCGGTGTCCTGATGAACATCCCGAAGATGGTCCGCGAACTCCGCGAGGAGATCAATGGCGGCGGCATCAGCGGCGGCGGCCACCTTGTCGTCGGGTCCATCAAGTTTGTCGAGGGGATGCGCGAGGCCGCCCTCTCCGGTCTGGTCGAGAAGATCGGCCTGGCAGATGTGGAGAAGGCCTGATCCCGGGACAGGATCCCCGGTCCTTTTTATCCCACGTCTCCGAAAGACATAAGTGACGTGACTGGTATGAAGGGGTGAGGGAATCCCATGGATCGAAAATATCGTTCACTGCTCTCCCGTACGGGTGTACTCTGTTGCACCTTTCTTCTCCTTGCTGCAACCTTTGCAGCGCCGGTTATGGCAAGGGGAACAACGATTTCTGACATACGGCCGGGAGACACCGTCTTTGTCTATGAAACCGGGTTGGACCTGACGGCCCTCAGGAATGCAACAACAGACAATCCTGTGACAGCGCTCCAGCGCTTTAATGATGATGACCCGAAAAAGGGCCTCATCAATACGGTCCCCGTCGCGGACGACACGAACTTCGACCTCATCGACGCCTCGGTGGGTGACGATACAGGACTGTACTTTGCCTACAACTCGCAGGACGGCATCACGAACAGGATTTACATCCGCTATCCCGAGGTGAGCATAGACGCGGTGCTTGCAGCCCCGAACCATGCCGAACGTATTGAGGGAATATCGGTGCCGACAGGGACGGGAATCGCCTTCCGGGTAATATCGCCAGATGTCGGTACGTACTATGCGGCCGGAGAGACGCGTGCGGCGGTCGAACTTGTGCTCACAACGCCGGGAGGTGCGGAGATGACAACTTTTGGCGGACGTGATTTCTCGAATCTGCCGATCACAAATTCGGTCTTCTACACCGACGACCCGGGCAGGCCCGGACCGGTCGCCCTGGAGAACCTTGAGGAAGGGACGTATAAGGTCCAGGCCAGGTGGACATCGCCGCAGGGCTTTGCCGACGATGCAGAGGATTCCAATGTCATCACGTTCTCCGTCGGCAATCGGGTCGGCGTGAACACGACGCCGACGACCGCGGCAACGACAGCGCCCACCACTGTTCCTACGATGGCCGTGACCACGGAGACGACGGCACCGGAGACAACCGCAACGACACCGTTCCTGACAACGGCCGTGACCACGGAGACGACGGCACCGGAGACGACCATGACACAGGCATCGGGAACCCTGATCCCTGCACTCGGGGCAGCGGCCCTCCTCCTCTTTGCGCTGAGGCGGCGGTGATCCCCTGCCCCTGTTTATTTATCGGGGCTCATCCGGTTGAGGCCGCAAGGGATTTCCAGGTGCAATTGCCCGGATATCCTCCTTGAAAAACAGAAACTATTTATAATAAACCTACGATACGTCTAACACGCTGAGGTATTGAGATGGATAGAAAAAAGAGTATCCGGGAACAGTACAACGACAGTCAATGCCGGATTGTTCATTACCTCAAATCAGGCATACAGCGAGGCAAACACTATTTCAAGTCAAAGTACATCGCTCATGATCTCGGGCTCTCTGCAAAGGAAGTCGGGACAAATCTTGCCATCCTTTCGGAGATCTGCGATGAACTTGAGATTACCCGCTGGAGTTACTCCAATTCCACGACCTGGATGGTCAGTCCGCGCGCAGCATAAGTACTATCGTGTGCCATACATCTGAACATGGAAAAGATCATCTCATTCGAGTCTGAGATCGAGTTTGTTGCACGGATCAATGAGCAGAAGGACTGCATCATGCAGCAGGGACCGAAGGGCTCCGGTGACGCGGACCCCGGCCAGCTCTGGTTCAATATCGACGTACCGAAGGGGCATGGCCTCAAGGCCGGCGACAGGGTCAGGGTCACCGTCGAGAAACTCTAAGAAAATACTCACAGTGCCAATCAGACCCGTTTAAAGCCCCTGATTTTTTTTAAAACTCTGGATATTTATGTAATTCATTTCGAAATGTCGAAATAGACCTGTAACCAAAGCAATGGTGATGGCACATGGTAAGTTCAAGCTCTGTGTCTTCGGGCCGTACGACGCCGGGAAGTCCAGCCTGATCCAGGCACTGGACCAGAACACCCGGCACATCGAGGCACGGTGCGAGGGCGGGTCGACCACGGTTGCCCTGGATTATGGGAGGGTCCAGGTAGGACAGGAGATGGTCTATCTCTTTGGGACGCCAGGTCAGGAGCGTTTTGAGTTTGTCAGGCAGATCCTTGCCCGGGGCATGGATGGAGCCATCATCGTGGTGGACTCGACCGCGGATCCCGATCCCATGGTCCGGCGTCTCTCCGACTGGCTTGTCGCACAAAAGGTTCCGTACGCCATCATGCTCAACAAATGCGACCTGCCGGGTTCGTCTCCCTCTCGCTTTGCCCATGAGATCGGGGACGCATCCGTGTACCTCGTATCTGCAAAGTCGGGAAAGAATGTTCATGAAGCGCTCTCTTTATTTATCCAGGGCCTGAAGAGATGACGTCCCCGGCAACAGACCAAAGGATATATCTTTTTTCAGCAGTGACATTCACATGGTGGCCGGAATGAAGATTGGACCTTCCATTTTGATCGGTGTCTGCCTCTGCATGGTCGCGTGGACTGCCGGATGTACGGGGATCGGTTTCGGGGACGTGCATTATGCGGACGGAAACCTGCAGGTCACGGTAGAAAACCCCGCTGAGATGGTGAACGGTACGGTTCAGGTGACTGTCTTTGAGATCCGTGACTTCAAGCAGACCGAAGTGACGAAAATAGCCCGCTCGGAAACCTTGCCGACCGGTACGGCTGCCCTGACTTTCCCGATGGACCTCCCCCCCGGGGACTACAAGATATACCTGTATTTCATGAAGGGCAACGAGAGGACTGTATCGGTGATCAAGGACATCCAGGTGTGAGAGATGAGACGGACTCTCAGGGTGGCGCAGGGGCTTGAGCCTGCAGACCGTCTCTTCACGCATCTCTCTCTCTATAATCCTTATACCTGCTCCTGGGACGAGACCTCCTTCGCGGTCGCGGACGGCATCGTCGTCGGGACAGGCATCTATGAGGCCGGGGAGACGGTCGACCTCGGCGGGGCACGGGTGGTCCCCGGCCTGATCGACGCCCACACGCATATCGAGAGTTCTCTCCTGGTGCCCGGCGAGTACGCCAGGTGCGTTGTCCCTCACGGTACGACGACGGTCGTCGCCGATCCCCATGAGATCGCGAATGTCTCAGGGGTCGAAGGGCTTCTGTTCATGCGTGAGGAGGGGAAGTCGGCCGGACTGTCCATCCTCCTCACCCTCCCCTCCTGCGTTCCCGCCACGTCCCTCGACATGGGCGGGGCCGACCTCTCTGCCGACGACCTGGCCGCTTTTGCGAGAGCCGACGGGGTGGTGGGCCTCGGGGAGGTGATGAACGTCCCCGGCGTCCTCTCGGGAGACCCGGAGGTCTGGAAAAAGATCGGGCTCTGCGCCGTGCGGGACGGGCACGCCCCCCTCCCCGCGGGCAGGCCCCTCAATGCCTACGTGCTCGCGGGCATCCAGAGCGATCACGAGTGCACCGCGTGCGCGGAGGCCGAGGAGAAACTGAAACTCGGGATGTACATCATGATGCGTGAGGGCTCGACAGAGCAGAACATCACGGCCCTTGCCCCCCTGCTGACGCCGTGCACGGCCGCCCGCTGCTGCCTCGCGACCGACGACCGCCATGCCGACATGCTCGTCGCCGAGGGGCACATCGACGACGCAGTGCGGAAACTCGTGGCCGCAGGGGTCTCCCTGGAGACCGCCCTCCGTGCGGCGACCCTCACCGCGGCAGAGCGTTTCCGCCTCGACGACCGGGGGGCGATCGCGCCCGGACGGCGGGCCGACTTCTGCGTGCTTGCAGACGACGAAGTCTTCGCCGTGAAAGAGACCTATATTCTCGGGAAGAAATACGAAGACCCGGGATTCAGAGAACCCATATGCCCTGAACCGCGGTTTGCCTGCCCGGTGCCGTCGCCGGCCGATATTGCGGTCCGGGGGCAGGGCAGGGCGCGGGTGATCGGCCTTGTGCCGGGGCAGATTGTCACCGAGTCTCTCTCCATTGAGGTGGCAGATGTACCCGACCTGGAGAGGGACATCCTCAAGGTCGTCGTATGCGACCGCTACCGTGGCACGGGCTGCGGCGTCGGCCTGGTCCACGGCCTTGGCCTGAAGGACGGGGCGATCGCGACAAGCGTCTCCCACGACGCCCACAACATCATCGCCGCCGGCGTCACCGACGACGAGATCGTGCGGGCGATCAGAGAGGTCGTCAGGCACCAGGGCGCGATGACCGCAGTCAGGGGTGAGAGAGTCACCACCCTGCCCCTCGCCTGCGGCGGCCTGATGGCGACCATGCCCTACCCCGCGGTCTGCGAGGCTCTGGAACGCCTTGCTCTGGAGACGAAGGTGATGGGAGCGGTGGACCACCCCTTCATGTACCTCTCCTTCCTGGCCCTGACCGTGATCCCGCACCTGCGGGTGACGACGCGGGGGGTCTTCGACGCGGACGCGTTCAGGGACGTCCCGCTCTTTCTGGAGGAACCATGACAGACGAGCATATCATCGAGGCAATCGGAAAGACGAGGATCGTGGTGCGGGACGGCAGGGTCGTCGAGGTCGGAAAACCCCTGATCCGGTCCTGCCCCCTTGCGGAGAAGTTCTCCTGCTCTGTCCATGAGATGACGGAGGAGGCGATCCGGGAGAACATCGAGGAGAGGATGCGGGCCTTCGGGATGTGCAACCCGGCCCGTCAGGTGACGGACACGTCGGACTTCGTCCTCTTCGGGGCGTCGGAGTTGATCTCCTCCGCCCTCAGGAACGGGCTTGTGCGCTCGGCTGTCATCGTCTGTGACGGCGTCGGCACGGTGGTCGTGACGGCGCCCGACCAGGTGCAGGGCATCGGCGGCCGGGTCTCCGGGATCGTCGAGACCTCCCCGATCCCGCAGGTGATCGGGAGGATCGAAGGTCTCGGCGGCCGGGTGCTTGACCCGGCGACGGCACGGATCGACATGCCCGCCGGTGCGGCATTCGCCTATGACCTCAGCCTCTCTCCGGCGGCGGTTACTGTGGCGACCGCGGACGACGCGGAGACGGTGCGGTCCGCACACCCCGACGCCCTGATCATCGCCGTCCACACGACCGGCGTCTCCGCAGAGGAGGCGCGGCGCCTTGCGGCCGTCGCCGACCTGGTGACGGCCTGCGCCTCGGCCGCAATCAGAGAGGAGGCCGGGCCCCGCGCCCTCCTCCAGGCAGGCACGGCGGTGCCGGTCTTTGCGATGACGCCCCTCGGCAAGAGGGTGGTGCTCACGAAACTCCAGGAGACGGACAGGCAGGTGCTGGTCAGCGGCAAGGCCCTGCCCGCGCCGGGCGGGCGTGAACCCGAACCCCTGATCTGAGTTTTTGCTCTGGAAAAATTCTGTGCTGATACCTTTGCCGGGGGGCACGCCCCCCGGCCCCCCCTTCAGGATAGGGGAGGAGACAGTGATCTCGTTCTTCAGGATCTCCTGTTGGGCAAAGGTTTTCTCAAACAGAGAGAGCGATAGAGAAGATCTTTCCAGGGCCGATCTCTTTTTTCATCGAACCGGCCGGTTCAGGGCATGTCCCGGACCCCCCTCACCCGATCACGGCCCTGACTACAAGGAGGACCGCCACGATCACCGGCTGGTGGAGGAGGTAGATCGCAAGCGAGTTCCTGCCCATCACGCAGAGGGCGTCCCCCCCTCTCCCCTCCATCTCCGGGACGCCGAACCGGCGTCTCCCCCCGGGATAGAGGAGGAAACCTATCGCCATGCCGATCAGGGCCACGCCGAGCCATGGGATGATGGGGACATAGTCGACGCTATAAAATCCGGCCGGGTGAATGCCGAGAGGGATGAGCCAGGACGGTCCGGCGATCTGGCTGAAGGGCACGGCGGCAAGGACGACCCCGGCACCGGCGAGGAAGTTCCACCGTCCGAACCGCAGGAAGAAGGGGGCGGTGATGATGGCGAAGCCGATGAGGTGGAGGATGCCAAAGACAATGAAGCCCTCGCCGAGGAAGATCCAGGTGGCGAGGGTGGCGAGCATGCCGAAGAAGAAGACCTTGCCTCCTCTCCGGCCATACTCAAACCAGAGTGAAGACCCGGTCATCTCCTGCCGTCTCCTCTCATAACTGATCGGGAGGGAGAGTCCTGCAAGGGCGATGAAGAGGGTGGCAGTGGCAAGGGCGAAGTACCGCCAGAACCCGCCCAGCACATCTATCTCTGCGATGCCGAAGAAGGCGAGGTCGAAGAGGAGATGGTAGACGACCATCATGACGATGGCGATCCCCCTCAGGAGGTCGATCTCCCGGAAGCGCCGCGACGACGAATGCGTGGAGAGGATCTGTCCCCATCTCCAGGCATAGGGCTGTACATTCATCCTTTTTTCTTTCCTCCGGTGATCTTTCCGGATGATATGATTCCAGAGTATCTTAAACCCTGGTGTTATTCATCTCCCCGCTCATTGGGCAGGATAGAAAACAGGAGGACGTATCACAGCAATTGATCCGGCCTGAAGCCTATGTCCTCTCTTCGGAAAGGGCAATGTCAGCGAGTGTCCAGAACAAAATAGTATCCCATATATGTAGATAACAATATGTATCGCGTGCCTTAGATAGGGAAAATCGCGGATCGTTTCCTCATTTTCCCGGGAGATATCCATGATAAGCCTTCTGCTTGTGGACGACGAACCCGCCCTCCTCGATATCGGCAAGGTATTTCTGGAAGAGTGCGGCGACCTGTGCGTCGATATGGCAACAACCGTTGCGGAAGCACGGGAGAAACTCAGGAGCGGCAGGTACGAGGCCGTCGTCTCGGACTATGATATGCCTGATGTAGACGGGATCACTTTTCTCAAGGAGATCCGCCTCCACCATCCCGACCTTCCTTTTATTCTTTTCACCGGCAAGGGACGGGAAAAAGTGGTTATAGAGGCACTGAACAGTGGGGCCGACTTTTATCTCCAGAAAGGAGGTGACCCTGTGGCGCAGTTCGCGGAGTTGTCCCACAAGATCCGGCAGGCCGTGCAAAGGAGAAGAGTGGAGTACGAACTCCGGAAATCTGAGAAAAAGTATCGTGAACTTGTCGATAACCTCCCGGAGACACTCTTTAAAATGGACATTGAGGGAAACCTTGTCTATATCAATCGCAGGGGTCTGGAAGTTCTCGGTCTGCCTGAAGGTGAGGTCTATGGGAAGCCATGGTATTTCCATGTCCATCCTGACGACCGGGAAGACGCAGAGGAGACATGTATCCGTCTGATACGTACCGGCGGCCGTGCCTGGGGCCTTGAGTTACGAGTCCAGACCAGGTCAGACGGAGGAAAGACCATCTCAGTTCTCCTGAATCTCACCCCCATCAGGGACGATGCCGGGCGTCTTCTTGGAGCACAGGGGATTGCAATCGATATCTCCGGGAAAAAACAGGCTGAAATAGCGTTGCAGGAGGCCGAAGAGCGTTATCGCCTGATCACAGAAGGGATTGCCGACGGCGTGACCCTCGGGAATATGGGCGGGATCATTTCCTATGCCTCCCCTTCGATGACCAGGATCACCGGATACGGGAACGGAGAGATAGTCTGCCATTCGTTCCGTGAGTTCGTTGCCGAAGATGATCAGGAAATAATCGATGCCTGTTTCGAGAAAACACTCCATAATAGAGAGTGTTTTGAGGGGTTC
The DNA here is from genome assembly GCF_028702905.1 of Methanofollis sp. NCBI lineage: Archaea > Methanobacteriati > Methanobacteriota > Methanomicrobia > Methanomicrobiales > Methanomicrobiaceae > Methanofollis > Methanofollis sp. The sequence continues at coordinate 6,400 of NZ_JAQVNX010000007.1, read as the reverse complement.
AGGACCCGGGTGAAGAGAAAAGATGGGAACTGTATCTATGTCGAAATCAACGGCGGCCCGATCATACGGGACGGCGAGGTGATAGGGGCGCAGAGTGTCACGCGGGATATCACCCGGCAGTTACAGACCGAGAACGCCCTCAGGGAGAGCGAAGAACGGTTAAATGTCACGTTGCGCTCCATTGGAGATGGCGTCATCGTCACCGGGGAGGACGGGAGGGTGACCCTCATCAACACCGTGGCCGAGTCCCTGACTGGATGGAAGGAGGAGGAGGCAATGGGGAAGTCTCTTGCCGGCATATTCCATATTATCGATGAGAAGAACTCACAACCTCTGGAAAACCCGGTGATGAGGGTGATCAGGCATGGCATGACGACAGGCCACCGAATTCACACCATCCTCGTCTCACGTGACAGTGTACAACGCGTTATCGCCAGCAGTGCCGCTCCTGTCAGGGATAAAGAAGGTATCATAGTCGGTGCGGTGCTGGTCTTCCGTGACGTCACGGCGGAGAGAGAGGCAGAGAAGGCCCGGCGTCGCCTTGCGGCCATCGTCGAATCTTCAGACGATGCGATCTTCGGGACGACGGTTGAAGGGATTATCACTGAATGGAACAGGGGAGCCGAGAGAATATACAGGTACGCCGACCATGAGGTAATAGGGCGTCATGTGTCCATGCTTGCCCCACGGGACCGTCGTGAAGAGTTCATGGACGCCATACGAGAGATCTTACATGTCGGCCATAAGGACACCTTCGAGACAGTCCGGGTGAGGAGGGACGGTGAAGAGATCCACATTGCCATCACGATATCCCCTATCCGTGATGAAGAAGGAGCAATTACCGGATTTTCCGCCATTTCACGGGACATCACCAGCCAGAAGGAGGCGGAGCACGCCCTCAACAAGAGCAGGCAGTGGCTTGAACATGTCGTCGAGGGTGTGAGACTGGGCACGTGGGAGTGCGACATGCAGACAGAGAAGGTGACCCTCAACCGGCACCTTGCCGCCATGCTCGGCTATCCGCAAGATTGTCTGGAGGCAGACGGACAGACGATCGGTCAGTTGATTTCTGAGGCAGATCGTGCCCCCGTAGAAGAGGCTGTTGTTGCCACTCTGGCCGGGCTATCTCCCATCTTTGTACAGGAGGTGCATCTCACAGGCGATGCCGGCCGTACCGTTCTGCTCCAGGCCTGGGGGACCGTGATGGAGAGAGACGAATCCGGCCGCCCTGTACGTCTGAGCGGAATCTGTCAGGACATCTCCGAGATCCGCGGTTACCAGGAGGCCATAAAGAAGGCAAACAAAAAGCTCAACCTCCTGAACAGCATCACCCGCCACGACCTCCTCAACCAGACGACGGCATTGCAGGGGTACATGACCCTCATCAATCGTGCTGCCGGTGATGGTGAGCCTGTGATCAAGAACTATTCTGGCATATGCAGCAGGTTGATCGATACGATCCAGCGCCAGGTCGTCTTTACGCGGGACTATGAGAACATGGGTGTACATGCCCCGGCATGGCAGCATGTGGGGGACGCGGTCAGGAAAGTAGCAGCCGACCTCTCCCGGGGTACCGGGAAAGTATCCATTCTTGCCGACACCGGCGATATCGAGATCTATGCCGACCCCATGTTTGAAAAAGTGCTCTTTAACTTGTTTGACAATGCCATCAGGCACGGGGAGCGGGTGACCGAGATCAGGGTGTCGTTCCGGGCGAATGGCGACGGCGGTGTCCTCACGGTCGAGGATAACGGCATCGGGATTGTCAGGGATTCCAGGAACAAGATCTTTCTGGCAGGGTACGGGAGGAACACCGGTTATGGCCTCTTCCTTGCAAAGGAGATCCTTGACATAACCGGGATCGGTATCGCCGAGACTGGTGACGAAGGGAGAGGTGCACGTTTTGAGATGGCGGTGCCTGAACGGGGGTACAGGATGAAGGGATCGGGCACGCTGCCCGCCGGTTCATGAGAGGAGTGTCAGAGCACATCCTGCCGCCACAGGTATGACGAGGTTGTCGTCGATAGGGGAGAAGAGTTCGGCGAGGGCAGCGACGCTGGCGACAAGGAATGCGGCAGAGGGGGGCAGCATCGGCAGGAGGGAGAGGAACAGTGCGATAAAGCCTGTCCCCGACCCTTCGAGGGTCTTCCCGTTGAGAATCTTGTGCCTCCCGAAGCGGAGGCCGGCGATTGTCGCGACCGAGTCGAGGACCGTGAGGGAGAGGACGGCAATGAAGGCGACCCGCGGCTCGAAGGCCACCGAACAGAAGAGAGCGCTTGCGACGAAATAGACCGTGCCTTTTCCGGGGAAGACGTCCTCTCTTTCGAGGGCACCGATGATCTCCGCGATGCCGGGCACGTACCAGCCGCGAAGCACGGCCTCGACGAGCATGAGACCGCCAAGAAGGCCTGACGCATAGATAAGCACGGCAAGACCGGGCACAGGGACGAGGAGGATGGATGCGATGCCCAGACCAAAGACGAGGTGGACCATCTGGCGGCCGTACTCGTGCATGCCCTGCGTGGCATGTGATAGGATAAATCCTTGTGGATCACCCCTTTCGAAGGATTAATCCTCTTCACAGCGAAAAATTGTGTGATATGGCTGAAGATATCTATGAAGAGGTCGTCTGCAACCACTGCGACGGTATCGGCTGCACCAACTGCGGTCGCACCGGCAGGGTGCTTGTGCGGCGGCCTGCAAAACGCTGCAGCCGGTGTGACGGCGTCGGTTGCATCTACTGCGGGTACACGGGCTGGGAAGGTCTGAAGGGGAAATACGAAGAGTAAGTACCTTCCCCATCTGCAGACCCGGATCTATCGCCTTCCCCGGGAGTGTACCCGGGGGACTACGCCCCCGGACCTCGAAAACCTTCGGTTTACTCAAACTCGCTCCGGTCGTCCTCACTCAGGATTGAACCGGGAAAGACAGGACAGAATATCCTGGTGCAGGAGAGTGCCGTCTCACTCCTATCCTGAGGAGGGTCCGGGGGCGTAGTCCCCCGGATGAGGATATCGGTCTATCTATTTCCCTGGAGTGTACGGGGGGGCCCTATCGAGCCTCCGACTTTTCTAGAGTCTGTGCGCGAGCATCAACGAGCTTTAGAATCCGGAACGTCTTCGAGCAGAGTCCCCCCCGCATTCGCGGGGGCAGTCGAGGGCAAGAATATATATCGGCCCGGGCGCATGGGAGTCCGGGGGACCGTGATGGCAAAGGTGAAGCGATATATCTGCAAGCACTGCGGCTATGTGTATTCTCCGCTCAGGGGCGAACCGCACCGCGGCATACCGGCGGGGACGGAGTTCGAAGACCTGCCTGAGGATTATATCTGCCCGGTCTGCGGGGCGACAGGAAAGGGGCCGATAGGCACCTGGGGCTTCGAACCCTGGAACCCTACGAGATATGTCTGCAAGATCTGCGGGTATGTGTACGATCAGAAGCGGGGTGAACCACACCGCGGCATTCCGGCAGGGACGGAGTTCGAAGATCTGCCTGATGACTATGCCTGCCCTGTCTGTGGACTGGACCCGAAGATATCAAAGTATTACGGCAAGGTCGGCAGGACCCAGTTCGAGGCCCTGGAGTACTGATCCTTGCTGAGGTTTGTGGTGACCGTCCTGTTGAGGATCTCCACAAACCGTCTATTCTCTGCCTCGGTAAGAGGTCTGTCTCTCATCTCCTCGATCCTGAGATCGAGTTCTCCGTCCGAGTACTCCGCGATGACCACAAGGCTCTGGGAGACCGGGTTCCCAAAGATCTCCCTGAGTTCCTCGTTCCTGTTCAGGTCATCGATGATCTGTGAGAGTACCCCCATCCTGATGCCCACACGCTTCATACCCCCTCCGCATATTGTGGTGATGGACGGCGTATTGCCATTCAGATATATAAAGAGGACGCCGGGGGTACAGGCGAGGCCCCGGGGGCCTCGTCCCTCTCCGTCACCCGGCATCTCTACCGGGACGGTGCGTCCCCGCGCCTGTCGGAGGAAAGGCGAATGTCGGGAACGAACAATCCAGATTAGACCTCCGCAATGGAGATATTTCTGGATCTTTCATCATAAATCATGAGGAACCTCTGAAAATTATAAAGGAAGACATATATAGGGAACCTTCCAACTGAAGGAAGGAGATGAAGACGAAGATGCTCATGTACCAGGATTCGATTTCCGAGTGGTACGATGGTGAGTTCAAGGAGTGCGTGCGGAATATCAATCTGTACCGGACGGTCGCGATGAAACTCGATACTGTCGCGAAGGCCGACCTCGAGATTCGCGACCTCTGAATTATCTAAAAGATCCTCTCTTTTCCAGGGCGGCCAGACCAGACTGAAACAGCGTCTTTATAGGCCTCCAGTGCCTTCACCGGAGTCGCCTGCACGCGAAGACGCGAGACATTCATGCCAAGAAGATCTTTCAAGCCGGGTCGCCTGCCAGTATTCAGAGCTGCCAGAAGATTGTACTCCGCATGCATCGGGGAGAAGGCGGAGAGTACACCGCGGCGATAAACCTCGGGGTCGTCCCAGAAATCAAGGATGAGGCCGACGCTCCTGAGGGCCGGGACGATGCCGTCCCCGAGAAGGGGATAGACACAGCCGATCGCCTCGCCTATCCCCCATATATTCCCGGATACAAGAGGATGGGCGCCTGCCGGCGATGTGACCCTGAGCTGACTCCTGCACCCGCACTCGGTCGTCATGCCGTTGAGAAGTCCCGAATCTTTGATGAAGAGGGAGGGGTCGCCGGCGTGGCTCAGGCAGCCGACATGGCACCTGCCGTCGCCGAGAGGAAAAGACCAGGCGTACCCGCCGTACACACAGCGGATCTCCGGGATTGCGCGTATATTTTCTGTGGTGCCCCGGTACTGGATGCAAGGGACGAGTTTGTCGTCTGCGATAGGAGGGAGAAAGGTCCGGGCCGTCCCTGTAGCGTCGATGACACGGTCGTACTCTCCAGGGTCAATGGAGCCGTATCTGACCGGGATATCGCCCCTGAGGTCGCGGATGAGGGCAGGCTTGTCGATCGTCATGAGTTCGACGCCGAACTCCCGTCCCTGGAAGAGGGCCGATGAGAAGCGGTTCAGGATATACCTGACGGGATCGAGCCCTGCCGACCTGATCAACGGTACGATCTCCCGTGTCGCCATCCAGGCACAGGGAGAGATCGAACATGTATTCTGATGAGGGAGGTCGTAGAGATCGACAGAAATGCCCTTTTCAGCAAGACACGAGGCCAGATAACTTCCTGAGACGCCGGCACCGGCAATCGCAACCCTCATGGGATTCCTCTCATCTGTTTTGTCTCCCTGAACACATCAATACTTTGCGCTGCCGGCGCCGTCATGGCGGTGCTGGTGGTGGGTGTCAGGGCTGTGCGGGTGGTCGTGCCAGAGGTCGAGACGAGCGCACCTGTCCTGGCCGAACCGATCCCCCGGAGTGCCATCAGGAAGAAGACACTCATCAGGCCGCCGTACCCGAGGAACCCGATGATCATAGCGACACAACAGGTCTCAGGTGGCGGGATGGACTCGCCGAGAGCCCGGGCAATGAAAAAGGTGACAGTACCGGCGCCGAGGCCCTTGATCATCACGATGGGTATGGGGTCTTTTGCCGAGATCATCTTGCTGAAGTTGTTGTCAAGACCCCAGAAGGTGCAGGTGAGGAGGATGCCGAGGGCGGCAATAGAAAAACCGAAGACCTGGTCGGGGTTCCATGAGAGGATGATACAGGAGAGGGTGATCAGGGAGAGAGCGCCCCCCATCCGGCGGCCGATCGGTTCCCGGTACCACATGACCGCAATGATGGCCGTGGCCACGGCCTCGAAGTTGAGTAGGAGGGCGGCGGTCGCCGCCGGCGTATGGGCGAGGCTCACAATCAGCACGATGGGCGCAAGGACGCCGCCAGAGGAGACGACCACTCCAGCGAGCCAGGGGAGGTCTGAACGGCTGAGCGACGCCGCTCGACGCCTTCCCTGCCGTTGCCAGAGAGAGAACCTGCCGCAAGATAGATGAGAAGGCCGTTCCCGCTCCCGGGAAAGAGGAGCGACGCCATGGTGACCGGACCGACACCGTCGAGAAGAAGCTTGGAGAAGGGTGCCGTGATCCCGAAGAGTGCAGCGGCGGCCAGGGCATAGATGACAGGAAGACGCTCAGAGAAAGACATATGACCAGATATGACTGTTCATGTTGGTCAGACTGTGTCTTATACCCGTTGAGGCAGGAGGGAGTTCATGCACGGCGCGCCGGAAAAAATGCCGGATCCTGCCGGGAATACTGTCCGTTCAACTTCCTCCGCAAGGAGTCCCCGGTCTTTAGGCCGGGGAGGAATTGCGGTTCACACACATAACTGCAAATACTTTTGAGTGAAATAATTACATGTGCTCACCCCAAAGACGGTCATCCTCAAG
>NZ_JAQVNX010000006.1 GCF_028702905.1 Methanofollis sp. | reverse complement strand
CATCAAGGGCGACGGCCGGGATGCCGACAACATCAAGCCCGACTCCTCGTTCTCCAGGGACGGGCATGCCGGCGAGACCTTTGACTACATGATCTGTAATCCGCCGTACGGGAAGTCATGGAAAAAAGAGGAAGACTTCATCAAGGCGGAAGCGGCCAGAGGAACAGCAGGGAGGTTTTACGCCGGTCTCCCGCGCATCAGCGACGGACAACTTCTCTTTCTGCAACATATGATCTCGAAGATGAATGCACCTGCTGATGGGGGGAGCAGGATCGCGATTGTCATGAACGGTTCTCCCCTCTTCACCGGGGACGCGGGATCTGGCGAGAGCGAGATCAGACGCTGGATCCTGGAGAACGACTGGCTGGAAGCGATCGTGGCTCTTCCCGATCAGCTCTTCTACAACACCGGGATCAACACCTATGTCTGGGTGCTGACCAACCGTAAGACAGAGGAGCGGTTGGGGAAGGTGCAGCTCATCGATGCCACCTCATGCTACCAGAAGATGCGAAAAAGCCTGGGGGACAAGCGCCATGAGATCACAGACGACCAGATCCTGGAGATCACGACGTGGTTCCAGGCCTTTGAGGAGAGGGAGCATGTGCGGATCTTTTCCACCACCGATTTCGGCTATCGGAAGATCACTGTTGAACGCCCTCTCCGCCTGAATTTCTGCATCTCGGCAGAGCGCATCGAACGTCTGCGGTCCGAAAACGCTTTTCAGAGTCTTGCGACCAGCAAAAAGAAGGGAGACGCCGGTGCTGCTGTGGTCGCTGAGGGGAAGCGTCTTCAGGATGGGATCCTCGGCACCCTCCACGAGATGGAGAGCGATCAGATCGTTTTGGACCGGCGGGTGTTCGAGAAGACGCTCATGGCCGGGTTCAAGCGTCATGGACTGAAGCTCAGCGCACCCCTGAAGAAGGCGGTTCTCTCGGCCCTCTCCGAGCGTGACGAAACGGCCGGGCCATGCCTTGATGCGAAGGGCCGGATCGAAGCCGACCCCGAACTCCGTGATACGGAAAATGTGCCGCTCGGCGAATCTGTCCGGGAGTACTTCGAGCGCGAGGTGAGGCCGCATGTGCCGGATGCCTGGATCAACGAGGAGGTCGTCGATGAAAAGGACGGTGGCGTCGGAAAAGTGGGTTATGAGATCAATTTCAACCGTTATTTCTATACCTACACGCCCCCGCGACCGCTGGAAGAGATAGAAAAGGATATCAAGGTACTGGAAGCGGATATCATTGATATGGTAAAGGAGATGATGGGATGAAGGTCCGGCCCTATATTCCCGACACTCTGCCCCTGGACTGCATCGAGTGGGAGGTCCATATTCCGCAGATCGCGTCGGCAAACCGCGCCCTTGCTCGCTATGATGGGACGCTCATCGCCATACCAGACCCCGAGATCCTGCTCTCCCCGCTCCTGACCCAGGAGGCCGTGCTCTCGTCCAAGATTGAGGGTACGCAGGCCTCACTCACCGATGTGCTCAGGTTCGAGGCGAACCCGAAGGAGCAGATCACCGATGCGATCCGCGCCGACATCCAGGAGATCATCAACTACCGGGAGGCCCTCAAGGTTGCGGTGGAGAGACTTGGGACACAGCCCCTGGATATCCAGATGATCTGCGACCTTCATCGGATCCTACTCACCAGCGTCCGCGGGAGGGACCGCGAGCCCGGATGCATCAGGACGATCCAGAACTTCATCGGCAGCGACTCATACATCGAGCACGCCGTCTTCGTTCCCCCTGCACCGGCTGACGTGCCCGGGGCGCTGGAGAACTGGGAGGGGTACCTGCACAGCGACGAGAAGGACATTCTGGTGCAGCTTGCCGTGCTCAAGGCGCAGTTCGAGTTGATCCACCCCTTCTGTGATGGGAACGGCCGTATCGGGCGCATGCTCGTCCCGCTGATCCTCTTTGGCAAGGGCCTGCTGTCAAGTCCGATGTTCTATATCAGCGCCTATCTGGAGCGGAACAGGCCGACCTATTATGACCATCTCCTCGGCATTTCCCGAGAAGGAGACTGGAATGGCTGGATCGCGTTCTTCCTTGGGGCAATTGAGGAGCAGGCAGAGGACAATGGCCACAAGGCGAAGGCGATCTTGAAACTCTATAATGAAATGAAGCAGACGGTGCCGGAGATCGCCAAGTCGCAGTATTCCGTCGCTGCCATCGATGCGATCTTCCGAACGCCGATCTTCACCTCCTCGGAGTTTTACCAGAACTCAACAATCCCCAGGAAGACTGCTGAGCGCATCCTCACGCAGTTAAGCGAGGCCGGAATTGTCGACGTGCTCGCCGAAAAAGAGGGGAGGAAACCCGCGATGTACATCTTCCCCCGCCTGATCGCCATCACCGAGGAGGGACGGTTGTGAGACATCCATGTCCCACAAAAAATTTTGTGCGACATGAAACGCGAAATATGTCGCACAAACGATCTTGTGCGACACCGATGAGGGACAACGAGGTGCGGGCATGAGCGAACCTGCCGTCACGATCGACTTCACGGTGGTGAAGGAGTGGAAGCGGTACCCGGCGTATAAGGATTCGGGAGTGGGGTGGCTAGGGGAGGTGCCGGAAGGGTGGGATGTAAAAAAATTATCGAATATATGCACTATCACCGTGAGCAATGCAGATAAAAAAACTGAAGATGGGGAGAATCCCATTTTGCTGTGTAATTACATCGATGTGTGGAAAAATGAGCGGGTTGATAATACTTTTGACTTCATGTGCGCTTCAGCGAAAACCTCTGAGATTTCAAAGTTCAAATTAAAGAAAGATGATGTTATCATTACAAAGGACTCCGAAACTCGTGAAGATATTGCAAGTCCAGCGATTGTTGTCGAAGATCTGACCAATGTAATCTGTGGCTATCATCTGGCAATATTAAGGCCTGATACGGTAACATTAGAGGGGCAATATTTATTTTGGGTTCTCTCATCCTCAAAGATACGTGATCAGTTTGTCTGTGCTGCGAATGGTGTGACACGCTTTGGGCTAACAATATCCGCCATAAAATCTGCTCTATCATATGTCCCTCCCATTCCTCAACAACGCGCCATTGCCGCCTTCCTCAACCGGGAGACCGCCCGCATCGATGCCCTCGTCGAGAAGAAGCGGCGCCTCATCGATCTCCTCAAAGAGAAGCGACAGGCGCTGATCACCCGTGCCGTCACGAAGGGCCTCGACCCCTCAGTGGAGATGAAAGATTCGGGGGTGGAGTGGCTCGGAGAGGTGCCTGTTGGTTGGAATGTCATAAAACATGGGCAACTGATAGATTCTATTGATCAGGGGTGGAGTCCACAGGCTGAAGACCGAATTGCAGAAATAGATGAATGGGCGGTTATAAAACTCAATGCTGTTTCGAAAGGGAAATTCCTTCCCTTAGAGCATAAGGTTCTCACGGGAGACTATAGCCCTGAGGACAGATGGACCATCAATATTGGTGATTTTTTAATTACTCGTTCGAATACTCCAGATCTCGTTGGGGATGTATGCCTTGTTGATCAGACAGGTAATAGGAAGTTGATTATTTCGGATCTCGTTTTTAAACTAAACTACAATCTAAGCACTGTGAATCCAGCGTATATTAAATACTGGATGTTAAGCCGAACCGGTCGCTACCAGATAAAAAGAGATGCCCGTGGATCGAGTAGATCGATGGTGAAGATATCACAAGGTATTGTGAAAGCATGGTATGTTGTACTGCCACCCCTTCTCGAACAACACGCTATCACCTCTTTCCTTGACCGTGAGACCAGCCGCATCGACACCATCATCGACACCATCAACCGACAGATCGAGAAACTTCAAGAATACCGCACCGCTCTCATCTCTGCCGCTGTCACCGGGAGGATCGACGTGCGTGAGGAGGTGGAAGTTACATGAAGCGGGATATGGATCTGATCCGTCAGATTCTCCTTAAGATTGAAGAGTATGATGGAGATTCAGAAATACACAACCTCCCGGTAGAGAACTGTTCCCATGAAGAGATAACATATCACGTCTATCTGCTCTTAGATGCAAAGCTGATTGAAGGCCACATATCGTATGGTATGGACACCGTGAAACCAGCGGGTTATGCGATCTACCGTATGACCTGGGCCGGTCACGACTTCCTCGACGCCTGCCGGGATGAGGGAAGATGGCAGAAAGCGAAGAAAATAATCGATAAAAATCTTAAAGGTGCCTCATTCAACATAATCAACATGCTTCTTGAGGAAATCATGAAATCTCAGGCTATTCCGGCATTAACGGCATTATTATAGGCACAAATCATCTTATTGTGTGAATGAGAACACTGTATCCTCTTTTTTTGTGGAAATATTTCTTTTTCAGCCCATCCCCTTTTCAGCCACGGCAAGGAGATACTCACGGAGGATCGCCGCGATGATCATACGGTCCTCCTCCCTGAACGTCGCCCCTCCATGCATCGCCTTGTTCCCCATGCTGCGGATCGTGTTCACATAGCCTAGCACACGGCGGTCGAGGAGATTGTGAGCCTTCATCATGCCGCACATCTCGTCGAAGGTCTCCCCATTGGTCGGGAGGTCGTGGGTGGTGCAGACCATCTTCGTCACTCCCTCAGCGATTGAACGGGCGACGGCGATTGCCGTGGCCGGCGTGGCGGTGGCGAGGTCACGGACCTGATCGAGTCCTGCATAGGAGGGATGGCGGCGCACCCGGTCTTCCAGATCGGCAAAGACCTGCGGCTCCGGCCTCCAGGGAAGCGCTTGTTTGAGTCTTGGCCTGACCTCCCGCGGCTCCGGGCGGGGGAGAGTATAGGCGATCTCAAGAGTGGCCCCATTCCCCTTTGGCGGAGCCTGCAGGATCTCGTCGCCCATCTCCATCAGCTGATACATCACCGAGCAGCAGACTGGCATCTGATGATGGCTCTTGCCTGGATATCCCCCCAGTGCTCTATGGAGGTCGCCCGATCGGATCGTCACCGACGACCCTCCGGCCTTGGTGCTTTTCTGGAAGATCTGCTCCATGGCATCCCTGAACCCATCGGCAGACAGCGGCATAGTTAAACCCTGGCACTCCATAAGCACAAATCGATCCGTTCTTCCGGTCTGGATGGTCAGAATCGGCATCCACCCTTCAGAAACAATAGATTCATCAGATCTCAAGAGATATCATCAACCATCGACACCCCAGCGTACCAATCAGAGGCGGAAATCCTATGACTGCAACCATATCTGAAGCTGACTTCGAGACCACCATCGTCACGACTCTCGCTGGCGCCCGGACCCGCACCCTCGACGAGGAGAACCCCTTCGTCGACCCGCGGGCGACCTACACCATCAGGACAAGCGCAGACTACGACCGCAACCTCTGCCTCATCCCCAAAGACCTCTGCGCCTTCATCTACGCAACGCAGGGAGAAGAGTGGGAGAAACTCAAAGCACAGCGTGGTGCCGACACACGGCATGCGTTTCTCAGACGGTTGAAGTCGGAGATCGAAAAACGCGGCACTATCGACGTCCTCAGAAAGGGAATAAAAGACCTCGGCTGCACCTTTCACCTCGCCTATTTCAAGCCGAACTCCGGCCTCAACGAGACACACAAACACCTTTACCGCTCAAACATCTTCTCGGTCGTCAGACAACTCCACTTTTCCACCAGAAGCGAGAAGTCTCTCGATCTCGCCATCTTCGTCAACGGCATCCCCATCTTCACCGCCGAACTCAAGGACCCCCTCACAGGCCAGACGGTGAACAATGCCATACAACAATACAGAAAAGACCGTGACCCAAAAGAGCCTCTCTTCAGGTACGGCCGCTGCCTCGCCCACTTTGCCGTCGATCCCCTCAGGGTCTCCATGACCACCCAGCTCGAAGGCGATGAAACAAGGTTTCTCCCCTTCAACCGCGGCGACCCCCTGGACCGGGATCACCCAGAGGAGAACCCGAAAAATCCCGACGGCTATGCCACAGCCTACCTCTGGGAAGAAGTCTGGAACCCAAAAAGCGTCCTCGACATCATCGAGCACTTCGTTCAGGAAGTGGATAAACACGACAAAGACGGCAAAAAAATCGGCAAGAAGATTATCTTCCCCCGCTACCACCAGCTCGACGCCGTCCGCCGCATCATCACCCATACACATGCCGCAGGAGCGGGGCAGGCCTACCTCGTCCAGCACAGCGCAGGCAGCGGCAAGAGCAACACCATCGCATGGCTCGCGTACTATCTCACTTCTCTTTATGACCACGAAGACCGCCGTCTCTTCGACTCGGTCATCGTCATCACCGACCGCAGAGTCCTCGACCAGCAGTTGCAGGAGAACATCAGACAGTTCGAGCAGGTGAAGGGCGTCGTCTCCACCATCTCAGGTCGTAAGGCAAAAAATCTCTCCGAAGCTTTCAGCGAAAACAAAGACATCATCGTTGTCACCGTCCAGACATTCCCCCATGCCGTCGAAGAGATCAGCAGACGCCCGGGCAACCGCTTCGCCGTCATAATCGACGAGGCTCACTCCTCCCAGAGCGGCCGGAGCGCCCGGAGTGTCAAGGAAGTCCTCTCGCCTGCCTCACTACAGGATGCCGAGACCGAAGACACAGAAGACGAGGACAGTGAAGACGCCATCAATACCACGGTTGAAGAATATATCAAAAAGACCCAGCGCCTTCCCAATGTCTCGTTCTTCGCCTTCACCGCCACACCAAAACAGAAGACCCTGGAACTCTTCGGGCGGAAAAACAGGTACGGAAACTTTGAGGCCTTTCATCTTTACACCATGCAACAGGCCATCGCCGAAGGCTTCATTCTCGACGTGCTGGAGAACTACACCACCTTCAAGGTCTATTTCGAACTCCTCAAACGGATCAAAGACGATCCGCAGTACCCCAAGCGGAAGGCCACCGCTCTTATCCGGTCCTATGTAGACCTCCACGAGCACGCCATCAACAAAAAGTGCGAGATCATCCTCGACCACTTCACGCATGAGACCATGCATCGGATCGGCGGTCAGGCCAAGGCAATGATCGTCACCAGATCCCGTCTTCATGCCGTACGGTACAAGCAGACCATCGACCGTTTTATCCGTGATCAGGGCCTCCCCTTCAAGGCACTCGTCGCATTCTCCGGTGAAGTCGTCGACCCCGACCTCAATGAAAAGTTTACCGAATCAGGTATGAACGGGTTCTCCGAGCGGCAGACCGCTGCCGAGTTTGAGAAGCAGGAAAATCGTATCCTGATCGTGGCGAACAAATACCAGACAGGCTTCGACCAACCTCTCCTTCATACCATGTACGTCGACAAAAAGCTCTCAGGTGTCGCAGCAGTCCAGACTCTCAGTCGGCTCGACCGCATTCACCCGCAGAAGACGGAGACGATGGTCCTCGACTTCGCAAACGGTGCAGATGAGATCGAGAAGGCGTTCGCCCCCTACTTCCAGAAGACCCTCCTGGACGAGCCGACAGACCCGAATAAACTCTACGATCTCCAGTATCGCCTCGATCATTACTCCATCTACACCCCCGAACAGGTGGAAGCCTTTGGAAACGAGTACTTCTCCAGAAAGGGTCGACAGGAAAAACTCCAGGCTATTATAAAAGAGGTCGTCGGGCAGTATATCTATCTGGAAAAAGAGGACCGTGACGATTTCAAAAAGACTCTCCGGCAGTTCGTCAACCTGTATGCCTTCCTCTCACAGATCATCACCTTCCAGGACGTCCCGCTGGAAAAATATTACCAGTTCGCGAGGTACCTCAAAAAAGCCCTTCCAAAGGACGACGACAGACTCCCGATCGATGTTATTGAAAACATCAACATGGAGTCCTATTCCATCCGTGAAACATCGAACGGGCAGATCATGATCAACGCCGACGGAACACTCCAGCAGCCTGACGACCGCCCCACACAGGCACTACCTGAAGAGTGCGCCCCCCTCTCCGAGATCATCGAATATATCAATGAAAACTTCGGGACTGATTTCACCGATGAGGACAAGATCGCATACTTCGCCGACGATATGGAAAAACGCCTGATCGGAAACACGGCGCTCCAACAGACATTCAATCCAGACATCAACTCCCGGGACAATATCAAAATCGCCTTCAACAACTTTTTCGATGATACCTTGGTTGAGATGCTCTCTACCAACAAGGAGATCTTCAAAAGGATCAACGACGACAATGCATTTGCCCTGCTCTTCAAGAACTACATGTTCAACCGGATCTATACCCAGTTGCTGAGCGGTACAGGTTGAAGATTCTGTTTGGACGGGGGTCCTGATCTGGGATTTCCCATCTCTCATTATGAGAAAAAAGAGAAGACCAGATCACATCATCTTCTTCCCTGCCCCGTCTCCCGGGGAGCAGGTGAAGACATCGGTGATCTTGAAGACGATCAGGGACTTCGCCGGATACTTCTCGGACTTCGCCTTCACCGTCGCCCGCATTTTCTCATAGTCAGGGCCCGAGGTGAGGATCTCGATGTCCCCCTTGATCTGAAGGCAGCCCTTCGTCTCCGGCCCCCAGAGGAATATCGCCGCCCTTGTGTTCTCCTGCAGGTTTGCCAGCGTCTTTTTCATGTAGTTGTCGGCGATCCAGACCGTCTCGTCGTCGACAAGCCAGACCGACTTCATCGGAACGACATTCGGTTCGCCGGCCTTCGAAGCGGTCGCAAGCGGATAGACCGGCGCCTTCAAAAAGGCCTCTTTCATCTCTGGTGTCAGTTGTACCATAGGGATCACACCCCTTTCGACCCCGGTGCAGATGAATCTGACGGATGTTCCGGAAAAAAGGAGGTTTTGAGATAGAGAAAAATTGCTTTACGCCGGTTCAGGGATTGACCAGGTGGATACGCTCCCCCGCGCCCGGTCCAGGAGTACAGGAGAAGACTTCGGTGATCTTCACGACGATCAGGCTCTTTGCAGGCGCCTGAGACATCTTGGACAGCACGATCTCCCGCATCTTCTGGAAGTCCTCGCCCTCGGTGAAGATCGTCACGTCGCCCTTCACCTGGAAGCAGCCCTTGATGTCGGGACCCCAGATATAGATGGCGACATGGGGGTTCTCCTTCAGGTTGGCCAGGGTTTTTTTCATGAAGTTGTCGGCGATCCAGATTGTCTCGTCGTCCATGAGCATGCAGAAACCGATCGGGACAACATTCGGGATGCCGTCTTTCGAGGCAGTCGCCACCGGGAAGACCCTGACCTTCGAGAAGGCCTCTTTCATTTCTTCTACCAGTTTGACCATAGTTGATCATATCCCTCTCTACATCAGCAGATATATACCTGCGTGTTACAAAAATATACTTCCGGATGCCAGATACAGAATTCTATAGCAAAGAAGATTCCGTAGGCACGGCGGACGATCCTGTGCGTGAGATCAGAGAAGAACTACGGGCGCTCAGGAAAGAGGTGCATGACCTCTCAGAAGGGCGCAACCGCCTCCAGAACGACGGCGTCCTTGCGGCGATGCAGCGAGAATTCGGGCGGGTCGCCATCGGCGCTCATCTGGAGAGCGCACGTGCAGGACTGGAAAAAAAACTGGAAAGGACCTGTCCTGAGCGAGAAAAGTGCATTGAAACCTTTTTTCACCAGATCATGGAGAGTGTCGGGACGATCACCGACGGAAGGGCCACGAGGGAGGAACTGGCCCGCTATCACCACCGTATCAGGGACCTCAAAAAGGCGGCCCCGCCGTCCTGTACTCCATGTTTCGAGGAGGCGACCAGAATACTCAATAAACAGGAGGAGATTGCAGGGTCGCTCGGGATCCTCAGGGAACAGGAGGATGAACCCTCCATCATATCGATCCCGGTGAAAGAGACGGTGAAAAAGGTGCTCGAACCCACGGCAAGCATCCCGCGCCTCGGCATCCTGATGGAACTCGCCGCGGACTCCCGTACCTTCTCGGGCCTCTCCGCGACCACCGGCCTGCGGGGAGGAAACCTTCTCTTCCACCTCGAAAAACTGGAAGGTGCAGGCCTGATCTCCCAGAGGTACGAACGGGGCGAGTACGAACTCACCGCCTCAGGATACCGTGTCCTGAGGGGCATCGCCCGGATCTCCGCATCCCTGCCGGGTTGCGGACAGAAAGGTGAACACACAGACAGAAAGATATAAACAATTCAGGAGGAGAGATAAGATCCATGTGCGCCCGTTTTCTGGACCGCTTTTTCAGACCAAAGCCGTATATCGTGGAAAGTATCCCGCCACCCTCGATCTCCCACGGCGCCGGGATGGTGGTCCCTGAATACAAGACCAGGCCGTACTTCATCGTCGCATCGGTCGAAATGGGGAACACAACGACGAAATGCATCCTCACCGGCACCGACCTCGACACCGGCATGACCTATGTCATCAACAAGACGGTGAAGATGAGCCGCGACGTCAGGCCGCCAAAACCCGGGGAGGATGTCTTCGGGGCAACCCTCGACGGCACAGAACTCACCCGCGAGTCTGTCACCGAACTGGTGCGTGACACCCTTATCGAGTGCCACAGGGAGGCGGGCCTCTCAATCAAGGACGACCTCGACTTTGTGGTGCGGAGCACCGGTGTCGTCGCCGCCATGGACTCTCCCGACCAGGTGGGCGAGTTCGTGATCGCTCTCGCCAATGGCTGCCTTGCCGCGGGAGTCCCCCCCAGGAAGATGACGCCCCCGATGTCGAAGGAGAACCTCTCGAAAAAACTGCAGCACTACAGTTTTGCCGACAAGGTTGTCTTTGTCGGGGCGGTCGCCGGCGTGATCCCCCCTGTCGGAAGCTCGGGGGTCGAGATGGTCGCCAACGAGATGGAGGGCGAACTCGCGATGGCCGGGATCAAGGAGGGCGCAAAGGGTACACCGATCGATTTCCGCAACCCCTGTCTCTCGATAGACTTCGGGACGACCCTCGATGGAAGGATCACCTCTGACGTCGACCCTGCGGCCGAGAACCCCTTTGCACATACCATCGGAAACTTCTGCGGCCTTGCAGGAGCGATCCCTGACGCTATCGTCAGGGGGACAGGCCAGGTCGAGGGGAGGACCGGCACGGCCCTCGACATGTTCGGTGACAAAAGTGTCATCGAGGGGCTGTCGCGGTTCGGGAGGAGCGCGGCAA
Source organism: Methanofollis sp. (assembly GCF_028702905.1). Taxonomy (NCBI): domain Archaea; kingdom Methanobacteriati; phylum Methanobacteriota; class Methanomicrobia; order Methanomicrobiales; family Methanomicrobiaceae; genus Methanofollis; species Methanofollis sp. Next base: position 32,517 of record NZ_JAQVNX010000006.1, on the reverse strand, counting down.
CCGTCGAGGACTATGTGGAACAGGCACACCGTCACATCGACATCAGGGTCGTCCCGCCCGACCGCAGCCGTTTCGGCCGGGTGCCGGTCAGCGCGAAGGTCGCCCATGACTCGGGAGTCGCCCTGATCGGGTGCGATGTCGGGGTGAACGGGAGCGAAACCGGAGCACTCAATACGATCGGTGCAGAGATCTATGAGAAGTACGGCAAAGGACTGCTCGTCGATGTGATCGACCACGTCTGCGCCAGAATGGCCCTCAGGCTCATCGATGTTGCGGTCGAACACACCATGGTCCCGGAAAACGCCTCCATCGGGTTCACCGGACGGGCGGCGATATCAGGGAGAAAACCGCAGTATATCCTTGACGGGATCACCGAGCGCGGTCTCTTTAAAGACCCGCAAAACCATGTGGTCTTTGTGGACGACGGGCTTGCACGCGGCGCCGCCCTGATGGGGCGGTGCATGAACTCCCTCGGCAAGCCGAAGAACCCCCTGGGCGGCGTGAGGGGCGGTCCGTGCATCATGGGCAGGCGTATCAAGATAGGAAAGTGAGGAATCCCATGGCAGAAGAAGAACTCTATGATCTGGTCATCCCGCCAGGTGTCCCGAGAAGCGTGATCCGGGATATCATCGGCAAGTACGACGTCGAACTGGTTGACAGCCCGCAAAGGCTCTCCTTTGCAAACATGGACGGCGACATGCGAAACCTCCTTGCCTTCCGCGGCAAGATGGACGTTCTCCAGAAAGCGGAAAAGGACATGGTAGCACAGGTCAAGGATTTCATCGGCTCCGACTAATTCTTTTTTTTTTGCAGGAAGAGCAGAAGGCGCCTGCTCGAAAACCTGCGTTTCAGGGGGGGTCAGAGGTCCGCTTGATCGGGAAAATCGGGACGGGGAGATATTCTCATGTTCAGATCAAAGTATCCTTCTGATTCATCGCCTTCCCCTGAACACAGGCCGGGGGACTACGCCGAAAATCAGAGATTTTCTTGTGCTCACTCCGTTCGTCCCCGCTCAGGATTGGGCTTCGAATGGGTAAGCCCTGCATTTTGAAGAGGAGGCTGCTCTCCACCCCTATCCTAATAGCGGGGGTCTGGGGGGCGGCAGCCCCCCAGTGGAGGATGCCGCTCAACCGCCTACCCTAAAAACAGTCGAGAAAATCTTTGACTTAAAAAAGATAAAACGCGGTCGCACCTGAGGTGCGACCCCGTTCACCGGATCAGTTTGACGAGAAGCGCCTTCTGGGCGTGGAGACGGTTCTCGGCCTGGTCCCAGACAATGCTCTGCGGCCCTTCCAGCACATCTTCGGCGATCTCCTCGCCGCGGTGGGCGGGCAGGCAGTGCATCACCACGGCGTCGGGTTCGGCACGCGCCACGACGCCGGAGGTGATCGTATAGCCCTGGAAGGCCCTGAGACGCTCTTCCCGTTCGGCCTCGTTGCCCATCGAGACCCATACGTCGGTGTAAAGGGCGTGTGCGTCCTCTGCCGCCTCTTCAGGCGTGGAGAAGAATGCAACCTTCGCACCCCGCACCCTGGCCTCCTCCAGGATCCCGGCGTCGGGGTTATATCCCGAAGGACATGCGATCCTCAGTTCCATACCCGTATAGGCCGCGGCAAGGAGCATCGAGTTGCAGACATTGTTCCCGTCCCCGATCCATGCAAGCCTCAGTCCGTCCAGGGAGGAGAAGCGCTCGCGCAAGGTCAGGAGGTCGGCAAGCACCTGGCAGGGGTGTGCGATATCGGAGAGGCCGTTGATGACCGGCACCGACGAATACTTCGCGAACTCTTCGAGGGTGCTGTGCTTGTAGGCCCGGATCATGATGGCCGAGACATACCTGGAGAGCACACGCGCCGTGTCCCTGAGCATTTCGCCCCGGCCGAGCTGGAGGTCGTGGGGGTTGAGGAAGAGGGCATGGCCCCCGAGGTCGTGCATCCCTGCCTCGAAAGAGACACGCGTCCGCGTCGAGGCCTTCTCGAAGATCATGGCAAGGCTCTTCCCGGCCAGAAGGGTATGAGGAGTTCCCTCTGCCCTGAGCGCCTTGAGCCTCTCGGCCTCGTCGAGGATCTCCTCTATCTCGGTGGCGTCCGCGTCAAGAAGCGTCAGAAAATCCTTCTTCATCGTATCCCCTTCATATGTGCAATCCTCCTGTCGAGGAGGGAGGTCTTGCCGATATCGTGTCTGTACCACACGCCGCCTTTCACCGCCGCCGCCGCCTTTTCGGCCTTTGCCTCGGCCTCTTCAAGGCTGTCGCCGAGCCCGACGAAGGCCATCGTCCGTGAAGTGAGGGTCGTCAGCTTCCCGTCCTTTTCGCCGACATTCGCATAGTACAGCAGGGCGTCGCCATAGTCCCCGACCTCGATCGGCGCTCCGGCGACCGGTGTGTCAGGATAACCCTGAGGCACGAGGTACTTGCAGACCGTCGCCTGCTTTGCGAAGTCCACATGAGCGGGCGAGAGCGTCCCGTCGATGATCCGGCAGAGGACCTCGGCAAAGTCGCTCCTGATGAGAGAGAGGACATTCATCGCCTCGGGGTCGCCGAAGCGCGAGTTGAACTCCACGACCTTCGGGCCGTCCCGCGTGTTCATGAACTGACCGTAGAGAATGCCGCGGTACGGCTGGCCCTCGGCGATCATCGCCGCAACGGCGTTCCGCATGATCTCAAGGGCGTCGCGGTAGTCTGACGGCGTCACAAAGGGCAGGAGATGATCCTCAAGGGAGTACGTCCCCATTCCCCCGGTATTCGGGCCGCTATCCCCTTCGTACGCCCTCTTGTGGTCCTGCACAAGGGGCATCGGCACCAGGTGGTTCCCGTCGACAAAGGCCTGGAGGGTGAACTCCTCGCCGATAAGCCGTTCCTCAAGGACGACGACGCCGTGGAGAGTGCGGGCATATTTCTTCGCACCCTCACGGTCCACCTGCTCGCCCATGACCTTGACCCCTTTTCCACCGGTCAGACCGATCGGTTTGACCACAAGGTCGCCGTCATAGGCGTCGATGTACTCGCAGGCCTCCCCGGGGTCCTGAAAGACGCGGTAGTGCGGACACCCGGCGATGCCGTGCTTCTCCATCATGTTACGGCAGAACGCCTTGTCCGTTTCAAGCCGTGCCGCCATCCGCGTCGGTCCGACGCAGGGGACACCCTGTTCCTGGAGGGTGTCGGCAATGCCGGCCTCGAGTGGTGCCTCGGGCCCGATGATGGCAAAGTCGACACCGCTCTTCTTTGCAAAATCCGCGACAGCCCCTACATTGGTCTCTTTTTCGAGGAGAACGCCCTCAGAGAGAGACGCAATGCCAGGGTTGTGCCGGGCCATTGCCGTATAGAGTTTTACACCACTGTTGCAGGATAGGGCCCGTGCAATCGCGTGCTCCCGGCCGCCACCGCCCACAACAAGAATCTTCATGTCCATCATTATATGCCTCTCCCCCATAAATGATTACAGGTTCATCATCTCTGAGGCCGTCGTCAACGGGACGAGGGGCACCCCCTCCCGTGCAAAAGTATCGGACGCCCCGCTCTCCCGGTCCACGACCGAGGCCACGGCAACGACCCGCGCCCCTGCATCCCTGAGCACCCTGACCCCGAAGAGCGCGGACCCCCCTGACGTGGTGACGTCCTCGACAAGGAGGACTGCCTTCCCCTTCACGTCGCCGATGACGAGGTCGCTCTTGCCGTGGTCCTTCTGCTCCTTCCTGATGATGGCGTACGGTTTTCCCGATACAAGCGAGGTGGCGACCGCAAGGGGCACCGCACCCACCGCAACGCCTGCGACGACATCGAACATGAACCCCTCTGCAAATGCCTCGCCTATCCGGCGGAGGAGAGCGGGGTCGGTGATCGCCGTCTTGATGTCGAGATAATACGAACTCCGCGCCCCGGACGCCAGGACAAAGTCCCCGATCTCAATGGCCCCGTGATCTTTGAGCAGTTCTGCAATTTCCTTTACCATGGTACTTTCTTCACTCCGATGAGATATCCGATGATGTTTGCAGCACGGTGGAGGAGGGGCGTGAGGATGAGAATCCAGACAAAGACCCCGAGAGTCACATTCTCCATGACCCAGCCGTACTGGAAGACAAGCAAGAGACCGAGAGATCCGGCAACGAGGTCATACTGATCGGCGATGAGCCATTGCTCTCCGCTCTCCTTTCCAAGCCGCCTTTTGATAAAACTCTTTACCATATCGCCAAGAAGCGCCCCGAAGGCAAGGAGGCACACCGTTATGAGCGTATGCTCGGGGAGAGAGGTGAGCCCGAAGGTGTCCCTCGCCGCAATCTGGACGATACCCACGGCGACACCGCATGCGACGCCGAGGATAAAACCCCGCCAGGTCTTGCCGTCGCCAAGGACCCTGCGGCCGTCGCTCCAGGTCTTCCCCATGTCCACGGGTGCACCGCCTCCGAGGGCGGCGGCGGCCGAGTTAGGCACATAGGCCGGCAGCATCACCCAGATCGCCACGATCAGACCGGATATAATCGAATCGATAATAATAATTATTCTCCCCACAATTTCTACTTAAGTTTAAATCTCAATTCGCTCTAAACATTGTGTCATCACTGTATAGCACAGGTAACCAATATATGAAACGCTATTGTAAAGATATGCCGGTGGATGAGATATGCTTCTGAAAAAAACCAAGAGTCTTTGCCCCGTTTGCAAAATGGTGCTTGACGCAGACATTTGCGAGGAGGACGGGAAGGTCTGGATCTCCCGTACCTGCCCGGAGCATGGAGAGGCGAAACACCTCTACTGGTCGGATGCAGAGATGTACAGGCGGTTCGATGCATTCGAGGAGATGGGAAACGGTGTCTCCAACCCCCAGAAAGAGACCGTACCCGACACCTGCCCGGCAAATTGCGGGATATGCTCAGGCCATAGGTCGACCACTCTTCTTGCCAATATCGACCTGACAAACCGGTGCAACCTCCACTGCGACTTCTGTTTCGCCAATGCTCAGGCATGCGGGTTTATCTATGAACCGTCCTTCGACGAGGTCGTCGAGATGATGAAGATGCTCAAGAGCGAAAAGCCGGTTCCCACGCCGGCCGTCCAGTTTTCTGGCGGCGAACCGACGATGCGCGACGACCTCTTCGATATCATCAGAAAGGCAAAGGAACTCGGGTTCTCACAGGTCCAGATCGCAACGAATGGGATCAAGATCGCAATGGATCCTGCATATGCACAGGGACTCAGGGACGCCGGCCTGAGCACAGTCTATCTGCACTTCGACGGCATCACCCTGGAAACGAACCCGATCCTTCAGGCAAGCCTGAATGCCGTGAAAAACTGCGCAAAGGTCGGCCTCGGCGTCGTGCTCGTCCCGACGATCATCAATGGGAGAAACGACCATGAGATCGGTGCAATCCTCAGGTTTGCCGCAGACCGCGTGCAGGTCGTGCGTGGCGTCAACTTCCAGCCGGTGGCCTTCACCGGTGCCGCAAGCGAGGACGACATCAAAAGAGAGCGGATCACCATCCCCGACCTTGCCGAGAAGATAGAGGAGCAGACCGGCGGCATCATCAAGAAGAGTTACCTCTACCCTGTCCCCTGCGTCGTCCCGATCTCTGACCTCGTCGAGACGTACACCGGAAAACCGCAGGTCAGGTTCACCACCCACCAGCACTGCGGCGCCGCGACCTATGTCTTCGTGACTGAGGAAGGACTTGTCCCGATCAACGAGATGGTCGACGTCGACGGGTTCTTCGAGGCCATCAGGACGATGACCGACAGGCTGAAGGACGGCGGGACCATCAACAAGTACCGGGCGCTCATCGAGGGCGTCAGGGACATGAGCGTCTCCGCATCGAACGGCGAACACGGCGGTGCGACACAGTTCTGGACGCTCCTCGGGAAAACGCTCGTTTCGCAGAATTTCGACGCCCTGCGGGACTTCCACTGGAACGCGCTTTTCATCGGCACGATGCACTTCATGGACAACTACAACTACGACATCAGCCGTGTCCAGCGCTGCTGCATCCACTATGCCACGCCAGACGGCAGACTGATCCCCTTCTGCACCTACAACTCGGGGCCGGTGTACAGGGAGGAGGTCTGGAAGAAGTTTGCCCGGCCCCTCCCGAAAGAGGAGTGAATCAGGGGAAGGGCAGGGCAATCCCGTCCCCCTTCTTCATCACCAGGGCCGCTATGGCAAGGTCCTGGACCGCAAGGCCGGTCGAGTCAAAGAGCGTAATCTCATCTCTTTTCTCCCTTTTTTTTCTCCCGCAGACAATGTCCCCGAGAGTGCCCGCAATCATCTCTGCGGTGAAGAGTCCGGAAGAGACCGGCACATTGATCTCGCCTGAATGAAAGGCCTGTGCAGGATCGTCCACGAAGACGCGTGAGCGGAGGAGGATAGCCGGGTCGAGTTCTTCCTTGCCGGGTGCGTCGGCACCGATGGCATTGATGTGCGTCCCCTCATGGACCCATTCAGACCTGATGATCGGCGTCCTGACCGGCGTCGTCGTGACGATGACGTCGGCGTCGCAGGCCTTTTCCAGGGAGACGGCGTCGCAGGCATGGCCCTCGCACCGGCGGCAGAAGGCCTCCGCATTCGCAGGGGTCCTGCTCCAGACCCTGACCTCCGTGATCTCCAGGACGTCGGCGATTGCGTTCACCTGGGCCGCGGCCTGTCTCCCGCTCCCGATGACGCCGAGAACGATCCGGCGTTTCGGGGAGAGGTAGCGTGCGGCAAGGGCACCGGCCGCACCTGTCCGCAGGTCGGTGAGGGCCGTGGCATTCAAGATTGCTTCAGGCATGCCTGTGGCGGGGTCGAGGATGACCGTGAGGGCCATCACTGTCGGCAACCCGATCTTCGGGTTTTCCGGGTGGACATTGACAATTTTGACGCCCGCCATACCGATGCCCGGCAGGTACGCGGGCATCGTCCTGAAATCCCCCTTTTCAAAGGTCACATAGATCTTCGGCGGCATCTGAACCCGCCCCTCCCCGTATTCCCTGAACGCCTCCTCGACGGCCAGGTTGACTTCGTGTGGTGAGGGGAGATCTGTTCCTGCAGGATAGTAGCGCATGGCCGGCACATCGATCCGCCGGGATAAAACCCTTGTGCGGCCCTCCACCTCCTGTGCCTGAATGGCGATGACAGACCGCAGGCGGAACGCTTATCACCTAAAGGGATATTTTAGGATCGGGGGATGTCCATATCATATATCCACTACGCCCGGGGCCTTGCCGGCGCCTATTCCACTTTCCTGGATCGCCTTGCCGAAGATCTGGAATCGAACGGCATCAGTGTGCTCTTCGAGAGGGAGAAGGCCCGTTCGCCAATGACCATCAGTTGTGGGGAGGAAAAGGGGCAGATCGCGGTGAGGCTCTCCGGCCCCGACCTCGAGGTTTCCTTCCAGGGCCAGGGGCTTACGACAGGAGAGGCGACACCGCTTGCCCTCCTCGTCGCCGAGAGGGTCACCGACATTGACGACGAGATGAGGGCGATGCTCGATGCCGGAGATGAAGGTCTGCCTGCCACGGCAGATATCGGCATGGAACTCCATGATATCTTCAGGGAACTCCTGGCTGTCAGGGAGGAGATCGACCTTCTCAAGATCAAGGGGGAAGATGTGGGGCGACCGGAAAGGCGGGTGGAAAGGGCTGAGAAGTTATACCAGGAAGCATCAGACGCCCTGAAAAAAGGAGAAACACTCACTGCCCGGACGAAGATCCAGGCCATGCAGCTGATAGTCGAGAAAGCCGAGGCAAGTCTGGGCGAGATCGGCGGAGAAAAAATATAGATATCTTCATCCCCTCCCCCGCAAGACTACTCTTACTGAGAGCGGCCGACATCGCCGCCCGACCGGGGATAGACCATGATTCGCATTGTACCCAAACCGACAGACACCCACGACGACAACTCGACTGCTGCGGTGCTCTCTGAACTCAAACGGGCGGGAACGGAATATGCCCTCCTTGACCTCGACGCCATCGATCCCCTCTCGGCGTCCATCGCCGGCGACCTCATCTGGGTATGCGGCATGAAGCAGGACATTCACCAGTTCGAGTGTCTGGATGTCCTCGCCCTTGAGAACCTCGTCGTCAACTCGCCCGACGCAATCGCGACCTGCGCAAGCAAGGTCAAGACGACGGCGCTCCTTCTCAAAAAAGGGATACCTTCTCCTGAAACGCTCTTTACCGCGTCCCGGGAACTTGCCGCCGACTTCCTTGCACGGCACGGGAAGGCGGTCTCCAAACCGGTCTACGGCTATGACGGCATCGACGTCCGTCTCGTCACCACGCCCGACGAGTTCGGCGAAGCCCCCTATTATCTCCAGGAATATGTGCAAAACGACCGGGACTTCAGGGTCTTCGTCATCGAAGGAAAGGCCGTCGGTGCCATCTGCCGGCAGTCGGCCCACCTCACCCACAATATTCACCAGGGAGGGACCGGGACGCCGATCGAGATCGATCACGAGATGCAGGAGGTCGCCGGCGGTGCGGCCGACGCCGTCGGTGCCGATTACTGCGGCGTCGATCTGCTCGTCGAGAATGGGAGTTACACGGTTCTTGAAGTGAACGGCACGCCGAACTGGCACTGTATGGCGGCCCCTATTCCAAAAATGCTTGCCCGTCACCTGATCGAAAAGGAACAGGCGCTGAGGTCATAGACCTACCCGGGGGGTTCGGGACATGCCCCCCTTTACTGCTCAATACTCTTTTCGAGTTCCCGCTCGGTCTTCTCGGAGAGTTCCTTCATTCTGGCGGAGATGCGGGACGAGGCATTATAGTCGATATCTTTCATTGCATTGGCGAGCTCCTGCCCGAGGACGAAGATCGCGTGTTTGTGTTCAAGTTTGCTCTTGTGGATCTGGGACGGATTGATCTTGAGCGCATAATACTGCGGGAACTTCAACTCGGCATTCATCATCTCGAAATAATCCTTGATCTCGACAAGGATCTGGTGCAGGGTAATCAGTTCTTCTTTATGCATGTCCAAACCCCGAAAGAGAAATAGGAAATTTTATTATAAATATATTTGCTCCCATCTATGCCTTCCGAATTTTCATGAGCCTGAGAGATAAAGGTCTCTTCACGATATCCCTGAACTCCGGAGCGGCAATGAACTCCAGTCCCTTCGCAAGGAAGACATCGATAAGTTTCTGATCGACCGGACGGTCGATGATCACGCCGGCCGTATCCGAATCGACCTCTTCAACGGCGCGTTCGACATCGCCGGCCTTCGCCTCGCTCACCAGTGTATAATCCGAGGTCAGGAAACGTGCCATGCCCCTCCCTTCGACCTCCAGGATCTGCTGTTCGAGGGTCATGACAGGCTGTGCCGTGGGTATGCTCTTAGCCGCCTCTTCGGGCTCTTTCACCTCGCTGACAATGACCGGCATCGTTTCCTGAAGAGGGATCGCCTCTGCAGGGGCCTCTTCCTTTGTATCGGTCAGCTGGTCCCTGATGTACTCTGTCGGGACCTTGTTTCTCAGGGACTTGATGACCTCTTTTCGTGTCAGTTCCTCGACGCTCTTGCCCCGCGGGCAGAAGGCGACATAGTCGACTTCGGCGACCTGGAGGAGTTCGCGCAGGATGAGGTCGCCGCCGCGGTCGCCGTCGAAGAAGGCCGTAGCCGTCTTGATCTCGCAGAGTTTCGTAATAACTGCCGGGACCTTCGTCCCCTCCACGGCAACGGCATTCTTGATCCCGTACCTGAGGAGGTTGATCACGTCGGCCCGACCCTCCACGACGATGATCGCGTCCGAGTCGAGCACATTCGGGCCTGCAGGCACCCGTTCCTCGCCGAGGACACTGATCTTCTCGATCCGCAGCGACTCCCTGACAGTGTCGAGCAGTTCGGTGGAGTCGATCGCCGACTCATCAAAGTGGGTGATCAGCAGTTCCTTTGCCCTTTCCACGATCTGCTTCCTCTTTGTCACGCGGATGTCCTCGATCCGCTCGACTGTGGCATGTGCGACGCAGGGGCCGACCCGGTCGATCGTCTCCAGGGACGCCGCAAGGATCGCCGTCTCCGCACGGTCGAGGGAGGAGGAGATGAGGATCTCTCCCCTGGTCTCGCCCTTCTTACTCATGATGTGGACATCAATCCTGCCGACCCGCCCGGTCCGCTGGAGATCGCGGAGGTCAAGGTCTTCGCCGAGCAACCCTTCAGTCTGGCCAAATATGGCACCGACTACGTCGGGTTTCTCGACCACCCCCTCTGCGTGGAGATTAATGTGAATGAGATACTTGGTCGTATCTGATGAATACATGATAAGCCTCCGGAATCTGTCATATGAGAAATACGATGACGGCCCATAGACAATGGTAGTAGATATATCCCGGAGTACTTATATATCCACCTTTGGGTATGCGCGCACCATTGTGGATGAATCCAGAGAATTATCCGGGAAGAAGAGAGGATAAACGCTGTATTGCCTGATCTCTTGATATGCCCCTCACCTCGACCCGCTTGATCGTTGAGGTGGCACCGGAAACAATACCGACTGCAGACTTCGGAACGCCGATCGTCTCCGCAACCAGAGCGACGATGGCACGGTTTGCCTTCCCTCCCACTGCCGGAGCGGCGACCTGACAGACAAGGGCATGCCTCCAGGGGTTGTAGCCTGCAGGAAAAGAGTCCTTCTTACTCCCGGCAGAGATGTCGAGAGTGAGCACGACACACTTGTCCGGGCCTGTTACTGCGTCGTCAAGAGAGGTCACGGGAATCACCGGTGTGGCCCGGTGCTAACGACCATGGATCATCAGTGGCATGTGCCGTTCTTCACCTGGTCTTAAACCCTCGCACCGGGCGCGCCTGTCGCACATCCGGGTTGTCCCGCAGCTCATATCCAGGCTCTGCCAATCGATCGCCCGGGGACCTATGGATGTGCATGTATCGGCCTCTATAGTTTGGCGGTCAGCGTATATAGCCCTTGCCCGGGATCCAGGACCCGGCGGTGCCGGTGGCGATCTCGCCCTCCCGCACGACACAGGCGCCTCCCATGACGACAATCTCCGGGAAGACTGCCTCCATGCCCTCGTACGGCGTCCAGGTACATTTCGTATGCAGGGCTGCGGGATCGATCTTCGTCGTCTTTGCAGGGTACAGGGCAAAATCAGCCCTCTCGCCCGGCACAAACCCGGCCGCAGGGATGCCGAGGATCTGTGCGGGGTTTATGGCGGTCTTCTCGATGACCGATGCAAGGGAGATCCGGCCCTCCCGCACCGCGGCCATGAGAAGGGGCACCATCGTCTCGACGCCCGGCATGCCGGAGGGGGCGGCGGCGAAGGACACGGCCTTTTCTCCGGCGGTGTGCGGGGCATGGTCGGATGCGACGACGTCGATCCTCTCCCACCTGCTCCAGAGACAGCGGCGCTCCTCTTCCGACCTGAGGGGCGGGTTCACCCGTGCATGGGTGTCTTCGGGTGCGAAGCGGTCAATGGAGAGGAAGAGGTGGTGCGGCGTCACCTCGACAGTGCCGACGGCGGCATCGACGGCGGCGGCCGTGCTCATATGGCAGAAGTGGATCCGCCCGCCGGGAGGGAGGAGGGAGGAGACCGTCCTGACGGCCCTGGCCTCGGTATCGGCGGGCCTGAGGCGGTCGTGGTCGGCAAGGGTCGCGGGAGTGCCCGGGAGGGGATCTTCGGCATGGACCGTGGCCAGGGCGCCAAGATCCCTGAGGGTGAGAAACGCATTTTTCAGGACATTTTCAGGGACGGCAGCGCCGTAACTGGACGGACCGGCAAAGATCTCGCCGAAGGCCATCGCCCCCTCCTGCCAGAGCCCTGCAAGGTCGGCGCCTGGGACGACACCGGCATTGATCGCGAAACGGCAGAGGGCATGATCGCGGGCCTCGCTGACACGGGCGCGGAAGGCCTCGCGTGTCGTGAGAGGGGGCACGGTGTTTGGCTGGTCGACGACGACCGTCACCCCGCCAGAGAGCGCGCTCGCGGTCCCGCTTGCCCAGTCTTCCTTCGCCCCCTGTGTGGCCCCGCCCCGCAGGTGGGTGTGCATATCCACCGCGGCCGGGACGCAGAGGAGGCCGGCCGCGTCGATCACGTCGTCGGCCCTCCCCACGGCGCCGACATGGACGACCCTTCCCTCGCCGAGGGTGAGGTCTGCCACCCTGCCGCCCGGCAGTGTGACGCCCTTCAGGACGACCGTCTCCTCCCCGATCATATCAGCAGACTCTCGGCACAGGATCGCCGACCGGCGGTTCGATGAAGCGCTCGCCGCCGATCGAGGTCTTCATGACAACGGAGGAACCCTCGGTGACGCGGCCGATGACCGCCGCATCTTTCCCATAGTGGTGCGACTTCAGGGCGGCAAGGACCGCGTCGACATCGCCGGGTGCGACGCCCATGACGACCTTCCCCTCGTTTGCGACTTCGAGGGGGTCGATCCCGAGCATGGCGGCGGCGCTCCTGACGCTCTTCCGGATCGGGAGGGCTTCTTCATCGATCTCGACGTGGACACCGCTCTTTCTCGCCATCTCGTTGATCGCATTGGCAAATCCGCCGCGGGTCGGGTCCTTCATCGCGTGGATATCGCCGGCGGCAAGGGCGCGCTCGACCATGCCCCAGAGGGGGGCGGCGTCGGAGAGGATCTGCTCGCCGAGGTCGAAACCCTCGCGGTGGGAGAGGATCGCAAGCCCGTGGTCGCCGATGGTGCCCGAGACGATGATCACGTCGCCCGGCCTGAGCCCATTGTCCCTGACGACGTGGTTTACGACGCCGATACCCGCGGTGTTGATGACGATACCGTCGAGGGCGCCCTTCTCCAGCACCTTGGTGTCGCCGGTCACGATCGATGCTCCGACCTCGCCGAGCGCTTCGTCCATGGAGGCGACGATCCGCTCCAGATCAGAAACCTCGAAGCCTTCCTCAATGACCATGCCGCAGGAAAGGGCGATCGGGCGACCGCCCATCATCGCAAGGTCGTTGATGGTGCCGGATACGGCAATCCTGCCGATATCCCCGCCAGGGAAAAATATCGGGTGGATGACATGGTTGTCGGTCGTAAACACGATCTGCTGGTCCCCGACCGGGAACACCGCCCCGTCGTCCAGGGACTCAAGGCCTATCCCGCCGGCATTGTTGTGGGTGAACTTCGTGAGCACCTTGAGAAGCTCGCCCATCACCTCGCCACCGGCGCCGTGCATCAGGTTGACTTTCATGAATCGTTCACTTCTATCTCTATTTTGGTGACTACAATCTCTTTTCCCTCGACAATGTGCGGGAGACCTCCGCACGTGGGGCAGACGAACTTCTCGTCGCCCTCATAGCCACAGTCACAGCGGGTGCGTACCTTCACGGTCCGGCACTCCATAGAGACGCCTGCAAAGACAGGGTCGTCCTCCGCTATGACCTCAAAGAGAAACTTCACCTGTTCGGGGTTGACCATCGCAAATTCGCCGACGTCGACCTTGACCGCCTTCACCTGCGTTGCATGGTTCTCGACGGCGGCGCGCTGGGCTGTGGCAAAGATGTCGTACGCAATGCTGTACTCGTGCATTACTCTTCCATCGCTGCGTAGACTTCTTTAAAGAGTTCTCTTGTCGACAGGCCCTCCTCGCGGCTGAGTTTCTGGATAGCAAAGCCGACATGGACGAGGACGAACTCGCCTACTTTGACATCGACGAGATCAAGCCTTACCTCCTGCCTGAGGTCGCCATAGTCGACGACACCGGTCTTGTCGTCCTTGATCTCGATTACTTCGGCAGGAACTGCAACACACATTCAGCATTCCCTCTGGTAAGGTGTAGGGTGCTGATCATAAAAACACCTTCTGAAGTGACATGGCCGGGATCAAAGGGAAAATTCCAGGTTGGACGGTGAAAAGAAGCCCCAGTAGGCAGAAATAGGGAGATGTCCCGGAATGAGGTTGATCAGTCCATGGCAGATCACAGATTTGCCTGAACCGGAAAATGCCCCGCACTTTCCACCGTCTTGACACGGTTGTCCCCGCTCAGGATAAGGGCAGGGAAAGATAGAGCAGAAAACCCTGAGGGGGAGATTGCCATCCACACCTATCCTGTACCGGGGGGCCGGGGGCGGTAGTCCCCCGGCACAGGACACCGATCAACCGCCTTCCCCCATACTGTTCGCCGGGGGACTACAGCGAAGGTCTTCGACCTTCTCGACTCCCTTCGGTCGTCACTCGAAAATCAAAGATTTTCTCGAACTCGCTATCGCTCGTTGCCCCCGGACCCCCGCTCAAGATTGGTCCGGGGAAGAGAGAACAGGAGGTTCTGTGGAGGAGATAGCCACTCCACCTATCCTAAGGGGGTTGCGAACGGCGTGAGCATGAGAAGACAGGTCTTCGCTGTGCGAGCGATAGCGAGTTATAGAAACCGGAGGTTTCGCTGAAGACCGAAGGATCTCGAGGTAGTCCCACGACCCGGACACTCCGAACAGAAATTTTCCAGGGTCCAAAAAAAATTATTTCCCGGAGAGGAAGCAGCGGTAGGCCTCGGGGATCTCTTCGGCAGACTCGGCAACCGCACGGTCGAGGTCGGCGAGGTTCTGGAGGATCTGGTCGAGGTGGGCCTTCTGCACCCGGAGAATGGTGGCCGCGTCCTCGGGTCTGACGTGTCCCGAGTCCAGCAGGGCGGCGACATTGCCTATTTCATGCGCGACGCCGCCGAGCGGCACCTTCATCCTCAGGGCGGCCTCGGCGACATAGGCGACAAGGGCACGTTCGGCCTTCCTCTGGGGGGTGAGGTCGTGGATAAGACAGGAGTAGCCGGACACAACACTGCGTTCATCACGGATGGGGGAGATGCCGACAGAGACCTCATGAGCCGTGCCATCCGGACGGAGAATCTCGGACTCAAAGCGCCGACCTGCCCTGCCGCCGCCGACGGCCTGTGCCGTCTCCTCCCATGTCTTGAAAAGAGGACCGGGGACAAAGTGCGAGACCGGCAGGCCGATGGCATCGTCGGGCGTGGTGCCGAGGAGGACGACGGCTGCACCGTTCAAGGAGGTGACCTGGCCCTCGGCAGAGGCGCCGATGATGGCGTCCTCGCTCGTCTCAAGGATCGATGCAAGCCTGGACCTCAACTCGTCGATCCTCTTGATGTCGGAGACGTCGGTGATGATATGGATGGCCCCTATGACGCCGTGCTCAGGGTGGAGGATCGGGTCGATCGAGACCCTGAACCACCGGCCAAACATCCAGAGGGTGTATCTCTCCCTCTTTCTCGAGGTCTTCGACCTGACAAAGGGACAGCCCGCGATGAATGTCGGGGTCTGGTGGATCACGGCATAACAGGGCTTCCCGACAACCTCTTCGGCATCGACGCCGAGAAGGTTGCCCGTGGCCCGGTTTGCCCGGAGAATGATACCCTCACGGTCCTGAATGAAGACAGGGTCTTCTATGGCGTCAAATATCCGTTGCCAGAGTATCCCTGGGTCAGAATAGCCAAGGGCCCCTGAAGCGGCGCCGACCCTCCCCTCATCAGTTTTCTCCATATGATCGTCTCTCCATAGATTATCTGGAAACCAGTATTAAACCTTTGGATTTCTGTTTGTTTTGATTTATTCTTAAAGAGATAATATATGCCATCATGCTGGAGATAACGAGAGAGATCCGGAATTGATCCGGAAAAACCCCGCGCCGGGCAGAGAGGACACCCGGGCCTACAGAAAAGCCGCACAATTGTGAGAGATGGAGGCAGAACCGGCACTCCGGTTCTGTCCCACATCGGGTCACTGAACGGGAATCTCAATGCCCCGTGCCTGAGGCTTTTTGTACGGAACGTCCACGATCAACAGGCCGTTGTGATAGGATGCCTTCGCTTTCTCATAATCGATCGGGCAGCAGGTGGCATAGGAGCCTGCATACCTGGTCCCCTCCTTCGATGCCTGGACAAAG
This sequence comes from Methanofollis sp., assembly GCF_028702905.1. Taxonomy (NCBI): domain Archaea; kingdom Methanobacteriati; phylum Methanobacteriota; class Methanomicrobia; order Methanomicrobiales; family Methanomicrobiaceae; genus Methanofollis; species Methanofollis sp. Next base: position 16,693 of record NZ_JAQVNX010000006.1, on the reverse strand, counting down.
AAACTGTCGTCGTGCATTCTGAGCGTGATGTCCTTCTTGTCGACGCCGGGCAATTCTATCTCGATATGGAGATTTTCGTGGTTTTCGTCCGGCATGGCATACACCGCCGGCGCGATCCTGATCTCGGTCATGATTCCTCCCTCTGCCGGAAAGGCAGCATGGAATATAAACCCTATCCTCTCCCGAAGAAGCGATGACGAGAGGATCTGTCCCTCCCTCTTGCCGGGGTTGCCGCGGGCATCAGCACCCGTTGCAGCAGCCGTGCCTCTGCAAAATCTGGTCCAGGGCCCAGGACGCCCACCACCTGACGCCGGCGTCATCGTCCTTCAGCACCTTTCCGAGTGCAACCTCGGCCTTGCAGTGCCCGATGGCGCCGAGAGTATAGGCCGCCCACATTCTGGTGGCGGCGTCCTCCGCAGAGAGCGCGGCGATGAGGCCGTCGATGGCCGGCGTCCCGATCGCGGAGAGCCCCCACGAAGCGGCCATCCGCAGGTTGCGGTCATCCTCGGCGAAGAGCCCGATGAAGGCCCCGACTGCCTCCTCCCCCATCAGCATGCCAATGGCAAGGGCGGCGTCCTCCCTGACCTTTTGTGATTGCCCCTGAAAGAGAAGGGTGGTGAGGCTGTCAAGGTCGTTGTCGACGGCACATTCGAGCACTTCAGGGGAGGGTGCAACATCGATCTCGACAGGAAGGGTGTCATCCGAGAACTCGGGTCCGGCGGAATTGTCCATGCATGTCTGTAGGCAGGGAGGGTATAAGAGAGGCGCGGGCCTGTCTTTCCGGCGGCGATGCACCACAGCGGGCATGCTGTTCACCTCGCTGGCCGGGGGTCTGCATCAGATGAGCACGATGACAGGGGTGCCCTGCCAGGCATCACCGGTCATGCCGTCCAGGTCCCCCATCAGGGGGGATTCCATGCGCGTATATCCGCGAGAGCCACGGCAGGGAGGAAAAATCCCCGTCCATGTGGAGAGAACAGCACAATATGTAAAGTGCCCTTAACACATAGATCGATCAGGCATCTATCATGAATATATTTCTCATCGTCTTCTGGCTCATCATGACAGCCTTCTGGGCCGTCCGTATCGAAGACAAAACACTGAAGTTCAACCACCCCGGCCTCATCGCTCTCGGCGCCATCTTTTCAGGGGTCGCCCTGTACATCCGGACGCCGGCACTGGTCCTGATGAATGTCCTCCTCTACCTCGCGGTCTCTCTTGCCGTGAGCGGGATCGCCGCCTCGTACATCCATGGCGCCGAAAAGATGCGCGTTGCCGGCGGGGCCATCCTGACCCTCGCCATCCTCGGCATCCCGATGCTCACCGCGGGGGCGCAGGTCATCGGCGCACAGGACCTCGCCGCCATACCGCAGGTCAAGACCGTGGACAATGTCACCGACCTCATCGATACCGACCACATCAGGCTGACCTCGGCCAAGACCGCCCTCTGGCGGGCAGACAAGGTCATCGGGAACCTGGGATACAAGGTGGGCGTCTTCACGCCTGACGTCCAGTTCCTCAGGGGCGAACTGGTCTGGCTGGTCCCCCTGGACTACACCACTCTGGACAAGGCCCTTATCTATGCCGGCGAAGGCACGGACGGATACGTGATCGTCTCGTCAGAAAACCCGAAAGCAGAACCCAGACGGGTCACAGGACTTCAGATGCACTACACCCCGCATGCGATCCTGGAGTACGACCTGACCCGCCATATCTGGGAGGACTATCCCACCTATGTCATCCATAAACCCGTCTTCCAGCTCGACGAGGAGGGCAGCCCGCGGTGGGTCACCCTCCTCTCCCGGCCCGCCCTGTACGGCATCATAGGCGAGACGCCCGAGGGCGTCGTCGTCACCGACCCGGTCACCGGCACCAACGAGTTCTTCGACCTCGGCACACAGCCCGCCTGGATCCAGCGGGTCTATGACGAGGACCTCACCGAGACCTATCTTGGCTGGTGGGGCACGTACTCGGACGGCTGGATCAACTCCTGGTGGGGGCAGCGCAACCTGAAGTACCCGACAGGCGAGGTGTACGTCGAGCACGGCGAGGCCGGGGCGACCCTCTCCTCGGGCGACCCCGACGTCTACCTGGTCCAGGGCACAGACGGCAACCAGTACTGGTTCACCGCCATCACGACGCCGGGCAAGGACTCATCGATGGTCGGCTATGTCCTCTGCGATGTCCAGGACGGCACCTTCACCTTCTACAACGCCCCCGGCTACTACAACGACTTCGGCGCTGCGGCCAATGTCCAGCAGCACCAGAAGGTGGCCATGGCCACGGGCCTCGAGGTCGTGCAGCCGATCATGTACGTCCTCGACGGCCAGGAAGTCTGGATCATCCCGGTCATCTCCCAGACCGGCGAGATGATGGAGATTGGACTGGTCGTGGCCCACGGCGGCGAGACCTTTGTCGGCACCAGCCTGGACGACGTCCTCACCCAGTGGCGTGGGGTCTCCGGCAAGACGCCTGGCCAGGATGATGGCGAGGTCACGATCCAGGAGATCGAGGAGATCAGGAAACTCCTTGACAGACTTGAAGCGCGGCTGAAGGCGCAGAACCAGACATAATCCTTTTTTTGGCTCTGTAGAATCAGGCATGAACCCCTGGCTCACGCATACGTGATGAAAATTTCTCGTTGCAGTTCTCCTGAGTGCGGAGGGATACTTGATTCCTCTCCTTGCAACAGGGCACCTGAAGGATACTGTTCAATTGCCGCCCCTCGGTGCGAGACGGCGGTGAAGATTCTGCGGTCGGGGCGGCACGCCTGATCATCACCCCTTCCCACATCTTCACGCCGGGGGCGCTGCCCCCGGATCCCCGGGACGAAGATAGGGGCGGGAAGGCAGAGAGCCTGATCGTTCTGAGGACGGTTTTGTTCTCCGTATATCGGGTATGAGAGAAATCTGTGTGTTCAAATTCTCATCCATAACTCCAGAATTGAACGTCTGGATCATTTTCATGGTAAACTCCCAGACTCAGGTTGATGTCTCCTCTTTGATCTCGTGGTGTGCGTGCTGATCCACTGCCTTCCCCCTACAGTTCGCCGGGGGACTACGCCCCCGGACCCCCGCTCAGGATTGGTCCTGGGAAGACTGGGCCGGAAAATTGAGAGGGGGATTGCCATCCCGTCTCTATCCTGATGGCATGGGGTCCGGGGGGCGGCAGCCCCCCGGAACCAGCACACAAGAACAGGATGTCTCCAGTTATCACTCCAGGAAGTACTCTCACGCGAGGGTTTACCATGAAAATGATCCAGAAAATCAGTTCTCCGGGTTTTCATGAGGTTTTGACTCTCAACGAGCACCCCATGATGGAGATGGAGAGGGCAAAACCACCTTCAGAAAGGTCCGCCCTATCGCAATCCAGGGGGCCCGGGGGCAGCGCCCCCGGCGCGAGCGTGCGAGAAGGCACGTCGACCAGACGAATCTCCTCAGAACAATTTTCATGCGGTATGCCTGAGGCGTGCTCCCGACTCATGCCTGATTCTACAGAGCCCTTTTTTTGGTATTGTTGACGTCTTCAGGACCGATCTCTATGCAGGGATCACCCCGAAGAAAGGGTGAGGGTTTCACAACCCCATTTCTCCGTATCAGTCGTACGCGCCGCGCCTGTCCCGGATACGCCAGAGCCTGCCGGATTCTGCCGCACGCTCCCCTGCTCGCTGACGCACCCTTATATCCTATACGATGATACGCGATCTGATCCAGAACAGGATCAAAGGCCCCTTCCCCTCAGGAACGGCCTCCTCAGAGTGACCGGAAACTATGTTTGCAATCCGTTTTTACCGAATCTACGACATCGGGAAAGAGATAGACCTCGCCTCCCTCGAAAGGGCTCTCTCGGAGAGCATGACCATCAGCAGGGCGCGGTTCGTCCGGGTGAAGCCACGGGCGATCATCATCAAGCATGCCCCCCTCCTGCTCAGGATCGATCCCGTGACCCTCGAACAGGACGGAAAGACCTACACCTTTCGCATCGACGCACGGGTGTACGATATCGGTGCGATCAGCATCTGCCTCATCCACGAAGAGTTTGAGGGCACCCCGCGGGAGCTGGAGGAGACCGCCCTCCGCTTCGCAGGCCAGAGAGGCCTGGATACTATCTTCACCGCCACCATCGCACGTCTCCTTGCGACCCTCAGGCCGGCGATCGGCGAGAGGACGGTCGACGAGGAGTTCTATGAGGACTACGCCATCTACATAACCCACGCCCTCGACGATTCCCTCGACCCGACACGGATACTGCTCGGGGATACGACAGCGTTCTCCGCGGAGACGCGGCAGGAGACCCTCAAGAACGCCCTCAGTTACAGTGAGGACGACCGGGCAATCCTCACACGGGACAGCGCCATCCTCGTCAACACCGAACCGCCTTCAGACCTGATCGAACTGATCGAGTACGCAAACGTGCAACTCCTCGAACTGCGCTTCTATGACAGCGAACTGACGCGCCAGATGGAGAAGATGTACGATGACATCGAGATGGCCGACCGCCTCTATTTCTTCTACCGGATCAGGCAGTACCGCGCGATCATGATGGGACTGATGCAGACGCAGGCCGAGATCTCGGAGATCACAGAAAAAGTCAACAACCTGATCAAGGTGACCGAGGACGTCTACTATGGCCGCATCTATGCGATGAGCCTCAGGGTCATGAACTGCCAGCAGTGGAGCGACAGTGTCGGCAGGAAGATCGCCATCATCCGCCAGACATACGCGATGCTCTCCGATGGGGTAAACCTCCAGCACTCGAATTACCTCGAGTGGGTGGTGATCATCCTGATCGCCCTGGAGGTCCTGCTCTTCGTCGTGCCCATGGTCCCGCACTGAACCGTCAGGCAGGAATGGGATGCATAGCGATGCCGAGACTGGCGGGCAGTCTCCCGGTCCACACCCGGATTGCCTCCCAGTCCCGGGCGTCCTCGGTCTTTGCCTCGTCATATCGCATGAAAAGGCCGAGCACCGGGATATAAGAAGGGTTCATCCTCCCGGCAAACATCCCCATCTCCCCCCTGATGCGGATGCGAGCGGTGATGGGCTCCATCGCCGCCTTCACCTTCCTGCGATTCTCATCGGTCAGGTCTTTGCAGCTCATACCGACGACAAAGGCCGCGACCGGTTTTTCCTGAAGGGCGTCGGCGAAATGGTCGACAAACTGCTTTGCCTCCTTCAGGATCTTTCCCATGTAAAGGGGCGAACCCATGACGATGGCGTCGTATCCGGCGACTGACGTCACCTTCCCGGCAGGCACGGCCTCGACGTCGAGGCCCTCATCCCTGAGGGTTGCAGCGATGGCGTCGGCGATCTCCCGCGTGGTCTCGTGCTTTGTCGCATAGGCGACGAGGATGCGTGGCGGCATGGGGGGATGAGTGGGCGGCCTGCCATATAAGGTTTGGCCGGGCGCGGCCTGCGACTTTTCAGGCCTCTTTGTCCTGGTGCCTGATGGCGGAGAGAAAGTCAGGGCCATATTTTTCCAGCCGCTTCGTGCCGACGCCGGCGATGTTTCCCAGGCTATCACGGTCGCAGGGGCGGCAACGGGCCATCTCCCCCAGGATTTTGTCCGGGAAGACGACAGAGGGGGGCACACTGTCACGGCCTGCAATCGACGTGCGCAGGGCCTTCAACGCAACGAACAGTTCCCGGTCATCGGCACTCAGGGCGTCGACGCCAGCGACCGGACTCTTCTTCACGCCGCCGTCTGGCGCCGGGAGCATGACCCGTACCTCCCCCCTCATGACCGCGGCGCTCTTCCCGGTCAGGCAGATGACCGGAGATCTGTCGCCAGTCCGCCCCAGATACCCCTGCCTGACAAGATCCTGGACCCATATCCTGTACTGCTTTTTGCTCTTCTCCGCACCTGTCGCATAGGCAGGGAGGAGGTTGAAGCGGTTCTCCCTGACTTTTGCGTTCTTCGAACCCCTCAGCACGTCGGCAATGAGGTCGACCCCGAAGTGCGCCGGCAACTGCCCCACGCACCCGAGGATCTTTCTCGCGTATTCGGTGCCGTCTATCGTCTGCCCGGGATGGTCGCAGGTGTCGCACATGCCGCAGTTTTCCCGGGCATACTCCTCCCCGAAGTAGTTCAACAGGTATTTCCGACGGCATCCGGTCATCTCACAATAGTCGACCATGTCCTGCAATTTGCGGACCGCAATGCGGATGTTGCGTTCGTCCTGTCTGTCGTGTTCGAGCATGGACCTGACCCTGCCAGACTCCTCCGGGCTGTAGAAGAGGACGCACTCGCTCTCCCGGCCGTCCCGCCCTGCCCGGCCTGTCTCCTGGTAGTAGGACTCGACAGTCTTTGGCAGGTCGTAATGGACGACATAGCGGACGTCGGGCTTGTCTATGCCCATGCCAAAGGCAACGGTGGCGCAGACGATCTGCACGCGGCCGGAGAGAAAATCGTCCTGGACCTTCTCCCTGGCACTGTTCGGGAGGCCGGCATGGTAGGCGAGCGCCCTGTACCCATATCTCCCGAGGTCTCGGGCGATCTCTTCTGTCTCTTTCTTGCTGAAGCAGTAGACGATCCCTGACTCTTTCCTGTGTCGGTTGATGCAGGCGAGAAGCAGGGCCATCGGTTTCTCCTTCGGGACGACGCTATACCGGAGGTTTGTGCGGTTGAAACTCCCGACGAATTCGCGGGGATCCGAGAGGCCAAGCTGCCGGGCGATATCTTTCCTGACCTCGGGGATTGCAGTGGCCGTCAACGCGACGATGGGAACATTGGGGAAGTGTTTCTTCAGCCGGGACAGTTGCCTGTACTCGGGCCTGAAGTTGTGGCCCCATTCGGAGATGCAGTGCACCTCGTCGATGGCGATGAGGCAGACCGGGAAACGGCCGAGGGATTTCAGGAAACCTGACTGCATGCACTTCTCCGGCGAGAGGAAGAGCAGCCTGAGGGTGTTGTCCGTCAACTGCCTCTCGACCTCCGCCCTCTCCCTGTACGTGAGAGAGCCGGTGTAGGCGGCCGCGGGGATCCCCCGCAGGTTCAGGTCGTCCACCTGGTCCTTCATAAGCGAGATGAGAGGGGAAACGACAAGGGTCAGGCCGCCGAGGTACAGGGCGGGCACCTGATAGCAGAGGGACTTTCCGCCCCCTGTCGCCATGATCGCCACCGTGTCCCGCCCCTCCAGGACCGACGCGATGATCTCCCGCTGGTGCGGGAGAAAAGAGGTATACCCCCAGTATTTTTTCAGGAGTTCGTCGACGGCGGCCATGGTATTTCTCTTCATAGTGGGGGAGAGGGGGTGTTGAAGGTTCGGTTCGGGTGGTGAAGGTGTGCCGTCTCCTCTGTTTCATCGCGTTATTTCTTCCCCTCATTCCAGATGCCGCACCCTTCGTTGAAGATGAAGATGAATTCCCTTCTATGCAGCAATCTGTCGCACATTCAGCATCAGGCTATGATTCCGCCTAACCCCCTCTCCCGATACCTTTTTCCAACCACGAACTATATTGCCACTCCATGACCCGCTGGCTTGCCACCTCCACCCGTGAGAATGCAGACGTCGTGACACGAAAGAAGATCTGGGGCGTCCCGAAGAGGGATATCAGCCAGATCAACAGGATCCGGCCAGGCGACACCCTGCTCGTCTATGTCGGGCATGAAGAGATCGATAAGGACATCACCCTCCCGCCCGCGATCACCGGGTGCTTCGAGATCGTCTCCGGCGTCTATGAGGACACAGATCCGATCTTCACCGCCCCCAGAAAACTCGGGAACGAGGTCTTTCCGCTCCGGTTCAGACTAAAGACGATCGCGGTCTTCGACCCGCCCGTGGAGTTCACGCCCCTGATCCCTCGCCTGAAATTCATCACCGAAAAAAAGCAGTGGTCAGAGCACATCAAGGGGCAGGCGATGAGAGCGATCACCGAGGAAGACCATGCACTCATCATGAAGGCGGCCATGAAAGCGGCAGAGGCGCCGCGGGGCTGAAAATCCCCTCGTCTCTCGTCTTCAGATCCTCATACTGAGGCATCTCCGGAGCCCAGATCGGGACAATTTCCAACCCCACTCCCTCCCCCTCCCCGGCACCAGGGGGGGCCAGGAGAAGGAGACATTACCTGCACTCATAACGGCGGCCTGGGGGCGTTGAGTCCTGCCGGATTTCATTCTGTTTTGCCCCCGGCCCCCGGTATGCCCGGATCGCCGGATCTCCCCGGTACGGCCCGGAATAGGTGGTGTGATCCCCCGATTGGAGGTAGATACGGGTGTATTTGACCCGGGCCGTGTCCAGCGGGCCACATCCTCACGCCCTGACATGCGGCACCACAGGATAGGATCTGGGAGATTTACCATGAAAACCACTGAAGGGATTTTCAAAGAACCGCCTGAAACTTCGTTTCATGAGCGATTCTCCAGGGTCACCATAACACAGAGAACCACACAGGGACAGATGTGACCGAAAAAGAAACCGATGAGAACAAAGAGCGCCGGGGGGGAGATTTGAACTCCCGAGGTGCGAGCACCAGCGGCTTTCAAGGCCGCCGCCTTCCCGGACTAGACTACCCCGGCACGCCATTACCTATTGTACTGCCAGGTAAAAAAAGATGCTGTGGTTAAGGGGTTCAGATCTTCCTGAAAAGGAGGAAGACTGCACCAAGGGCAAGAAGCACAAGGCCGAGGGGCATCGGGCTCTGGGCCGTCGTCGGGACAGGGTCGCCGAACTTGCCCGCCACCGTGGCATCGACCGAGATCTTCTTGATATTCTCGGCCGCGACCGTCACCGTGCCGGTCTCGGTGTAGAGCTGGGGGGTGACCTTCACATAGACAGTGCCGCCGGTCGTCTGGAGTGTGACGCTCTCCGGCGCCGTGGTACCCTGGCTGTTCACCATCGACCGCTCGCCCTTCTCGTCGATGTACTCGAGCACCCAGTCGATCCCGGTGGAGGTGCTGATCGTCACCGGGCCGCCGAGGGTATCAATGGCAAAATATGCCGGGTTCCCGCGGGAGGCCGGGGCCGAAGCCGAGTAGGTGGGGCCAGGCGTCTGCGTCCCCGTCGGCGTGACCGGCACCTCGCCGCCCTTCACGGTGAACTGAGTTGTCCAGACATAACTGGTGTTGTCCGCAATCTCGGCCCAATAGGTGCCGCCTGAGGTGATGGGGACAGAGGCAGAGAAAACGCCTGCATCGGTCTCGATCCACTTCGGGCCATAGACAGTCTCTTTCTCCGCATCGGTCACGGTGAGCCTGAGACCGGCATCACCGTACTTTGCAAGCGTGCCTGCCACCTCAAGGATCCCGTCATAGTCCTGCGTCTTCGGGGAGGTGAGGGTAAGTTCATCGTTCCTGTTCACTATCTTGAAGATTTTAACTTTCTTCGAACTGCTGCCAAAGATGTTCTCGCCGCGTGACTGGACCTCAACCGAATAGGTGCCAGACCTGAGATTTTCGGTCTCGAAGATCACCGTAAAAGTCCCGTCGCCCTGGATCACGACGGCCTGACGGTCGACCTCGCTCTTTGAAGATGTCGTGTCATAGAGGACGATGTCGACGACATAACCGGACTTCACTGCAATGGTCCCCCCGGTCGCCTCAAGGGGCTGGCCCGCATTGATGGAATCGGGGGTTGTGATCTCGATGAATGCCGCCGCTGCCGGAGCTGCAAGGCAACAGAGGAGGCAGAGCAGGGGGAGTGCAATCCTCATCATAGATATTTTCATAACAATATAGATCAACGAAATAAGTGTTAATGTTATCTATACAATCTATCAAGCCATTGGCAGCGTGGAAAGGAAAAGACCGTTATGAGAATGATATCCTTGATTCCCTGACCGTAATCTTTAAAAGTGGGGGATGCTCATACCGGCGCTGCTTGATGTGCGGTTACCGTTTTGAAGGCTATTTCGGGGCTCAAACTGAGGAGGTCCTTGCCGCTCTCAGGGGACAACTCGCCTGGGTGCAGGAGAACTTCGACCTCTCGCAGGTCGGGATGGTGAAGATCTTCACGTCGGGCAGTTTCCTGGACCCTGTCGAGGTGCCGCCGGCTTTCAGGGAAGAGATCGCGCGGGCCTTTGCCGGGAAGGTTGTCGTCGTCGAGACGCGGCCCGAGTATGTGGAAACCGATGCACTCGCGGAGATGGCTGAGGCTCTCGGTTCCCCCATCCACGTGGCGATGGGGCTTGAGACGACAGACGACGTCATCAGGGAGAAGTCGATCAGAAAGGGGTTCAGCTTTGCCGACTTCATCGAGGCATCGAAGAGAGCGAAGGCGGCGGGCGCGGGAGTGAAGGCTTACCTCCTCTTAAAGCCGCTCTTCCTCACCGAGAAGGAGGCCATCGAGGACATGAAGACCTCCATCATGGACGTGGCGCCGTACTGCGGCATGATCTCGATGAACGCCTGCACCGTCCAGAAAAGGACAGAACTCGAACATCTCTGGAAGGAGCAGGCCTACCGCCCGCCGTACCTCTGGAGCATCCTTGAAGTGCTTGGAAATGTCGATCCCGACGTCCCGGTCTTCTGCGACCCGGTCGGCGGCGGCCATATCAGGGGCCCGCACAACTGCGGGAAGTGCGACCGCGATATCATCGACGGTATCAACGAGTACGCCCTCACCGGCGACGTGGAACTGATCCGCGCCCTCGCGGAGATCGAATGCGCGTGCAAAAAAGAGTGGGAATATGTCCTCGGGCACGAGAAGCCCTGGTCCATGCCCCTCACCCGTTGATTTTTTCCGAGAGTTCGTCCAGTTTTTTCGCAAGCATCGGGAAGAAAGTGCCCGCATCGGAGACGATGCCAATCGCCTGCGAGGTGCCGCGGTCCATCAGCTTGGTCAGGGAGGCCGGGTTGATGTCGACGCAGAGTGTCTTCACGCTCGAGGGGAGACAGTTCCCGACGGCCACCGAGTGGAGGAGGGTCGCCACCATCAGCACCATCTTCGCGCCTTTGAGATGCTTTCTCATTGCGTCCTGCGCCTCCATGACATCGGTGATCACGTCAGGGAGGGGGCCGTCGTCGCGGATCGAACCGGCGAGAACGAAGGGGACATTGTGCCTGACGCACTCGTACATCACGCCGCCGGTGACGATGCCCTGCTCGACCGCATTCTTGATCGACCCCGCGCGCATCACCTCGGAGATCGCATAGATGTGGTGCTTGTGCCCGCCGGTGACGAGTTTCGCGGTCTTGATGTCCATGCCGAGGGAGGTGCCGAAGAGGTTCGACTCGATGTCATGGGTCGCGAGGGCGTTCCCGGCAAAGAGGGCGTCGATGTAGCCGTCATGAACGAGTTTCGCAAGGGCAGGGCCGCCTCCGGTGTGTATGATCGCCGGGCCGCCGACAAGGACGATCTTCCCGCCAGACCGCTTCACCTCGACGATCTCCGTCGCGATCTTCTCGATCAGGGTCTCAGACGGGCGTTCGGGTGAGACGGTTCCCTGCATGAACTCGAACCGGCTCTTCTCACGCGGGCGTTCGGGATAGTCCACCTTGACGCCGTCCTCGCCGACGACGACAAGACTGCCCTTCGTCAGTTTGGAGAGAGGAGTGCAGCAGGCGCGCTGCGCGACCGGGTCCACGACAATGAGACAGTCCATCTCGATGTCCTCGACAGAGAGCCATTCGCCCTCATATTTCACATAGGTCCGGTGGTTGGTCGTCGAGTAAAAATCCTTGGGGACGATGCGGTCGCCTTCGGCAGGGACCAGCCGCGCGTCGGCCACCACCGGGAGATGAGCGCCAAGACGGTAGAGTTCGCTGAGGATCGCCTCAAGCTGCGTTTCGTCAGCAGCACTCACCTTCAGGCGGGCATAACTCGCGTCGGTCTTTTTCTTCCCCACGTCGAAGGTAAGAATCTCGAAGTTCCCGCCCATATCCATGATCCGGTCGAAGACAAGGGTCATGATACCTGAATCGATAATATGCCCTTCCAGTTCTATCTCCCGGGAGATCTGCATGCTAAGAATATCGGCTGCGGCGGTTAATATGGTTTCCTTTCTGGCATTTGCGGGGAATCCGGGTGAATTCAGGCAGAATGCCGCTTTTTTCCGGCACAGATAAAACGCACCGCACGGGCAAGGTCGTCCTGTGTATTGACATTGAAGCCGAGCGCGGGTTCGTCGAGGAGGAGGCGCGATTCTTCCTGTTCTTCCTCGATCCGCGCACCGAGGAGGATGTTTACCCCGGCAGGACAGGCAGGGACACCGTCGACCGTCTCCTGGTAGGCGGCGCGAAAAGAAGAGCCGCGACAGAGGGCCGACGGCACCCAGGTGGCGAGGGCGTCGGTGCCTGCAGAGATGTACGCATCCCGTATTCTCTCCACAATCTCTCCCCTGATACAGGGGATGTCAGAGACCGAGGTGAAGACCGGCCCCGCCTCGCCAAGTGCGGTCACCGCTTCGACGATATCTGCGACATATCCGCGCGCACCGGCGGCATAGAGATCGATCCCCTGCGCCCGGCACCAGTTTCTGGTGTACGGGGTCCGGGGCGAGGAGACGACCATGATCTCACAGCCCGCATCGGCAAAGGCGTCGATGACATAGGCGATCATCGGCCGCCCGCAGATTGTCACGAGAGGTTTTTCTCCCATATTGAGGCGGGAGCCCTGGCCCCCGGCAAGGATCAGGGCAAGCATGCCGCAAGTGCCTCCACAAGGCGCATGTTCTCGTCACGCCTCCGCACCGCAACCCGGATCATCCCGGGCAGGCCAAAAGAGGTGCAGTCACGGACAAGAATGTCGTGGGAGAGGAGGAGGCGTTCCGTAAGTGCCGACGCATGGCAGGGAAGGGGGACCAGGATGTAGTTTGCCGTGGACGGCAGGGGAGAGAGACCGAGGTCGCGGAGTCGCCCTGCAAGCCAGGCCCGCTCGATCTCGATAAGCCTCCGGGATTCGCCAAGGTCGGCATACCTGTCCAGTGCGGCCAGGGCAAAACTCTCGGCATAGGCATTCACCGTCCAGGGAAGGCGGCGCGCCTCGATCTCCGCGACAAGGTCGGCATCGCCGAAGCCGAAACCGAACCTGAGGCCGGGGACGGCAAAGGACTTGGTGATCGAGCGTGAGACGAAGAGCGCTGGGTCCCTGACGTTAGAGACGCTTGCGGCCGGGTCGGCAAGTTCAATGAAGGCCTCGTCGACAAAAAGGCGCTGGCCGGGTTTGAGGGTGTCGAGGATGGCGAGCACCGCCTCCCGCGCGGTGAGCGCACCGTCAGGGTTGTTCGGGTTGCAGAGGAACCTGACAGCCGCACCGGCCGCATCATCGGTCACCCTGCCTCCGCAGAGTCTGACCGCCATCTCATATTCCCCGAAGGTCGGAGGCCTGATCGCACCGCTCTCGCCGGGCCTGATAGCGGCGACACAGAACGCGCGGATCACCTCGACAGACCCGTTTCCCACCGTGATCTCCGCGGGGTCACGGTGAAACACCTGCCCGATCGCCTCTTTCAGGGTTTCATATCCGTCATCGGGGTAGGACGCAATCGCCTCTTCCGGGGTGGAGAAGGGGACATGCGGAGGGAAAGGGTTGATGCTTGCACTAAAATCAAGAATATTTTCTCCCGAATGCCGCCTGTGCCACCTGAGTCTGCCGCCGTGTTCGATCCGGCGGGGATACGTCCCTGACATATTGACGAATATCACGCAAATTTGGCATTCCATGGCATATAAGAATACGCTTTCAGAAAAAATCAATTGAGAATCTTTTTATAGGATGCTCGTATTAGTTCATTCATCTGGTGCAGGATCAGACGTAGAGCATCCCCCCGTCTGGCATGAGACAGACAAACGTCTGACAAGTGTCAGACCCCCCGAGGCGGAAGATGGAGCGGATCACGATCAGACTCCCCAAACAGCAGGTCGATATGCTGCAAAGGCTTGTTGACGGCGGCGAATTTCCCACCGTGTCAGAGGCGGTACGACACGCGGTACGGGAACTCGTCGAAAAGCGTGGAGACCGGGCAATGAGGGAGAGCGACCAGGTGTCATTCAAGGTTTAGGAGGCACATGATGCAAACAATCATCAACGAGGCAATGAAAAACGCTGAACGCGAGAAAACACTGAATAGTCAGGACGGTATCATCGGCGACGAAGACGATTTCCTCGGCCAGCCGCGCATCGTCATCGTCGGTTGCGGAGGCGCCGGCAACAACACGATCAACAGGCTTTACCACATGCAGGTCTGTGGAGCCGAGACGATCGCGATCAACACCGACAAGCAGCATCTCGACATGATCCAGGCCGACAAGCGCATCCTCATCGGCAAGTCGCTCACCAAGGGCCTTGGCGCAGGCGGGTTCCCCGACGTCGGCAAGAGGGCCGCGGAGATGGCGCGCCCCACTCTGGAAAAACTCCTTGAGACAGCCGATCTCTGTTTCATCACGGCCGGCATGGGCGGCGGCACCGGCACAGGCGTCGCCCCCGTTGTTGCACAGATTGCCAAGGAACAGGGCGCCATCGTCGTCGGCATGGTCAGCTACCCCTTCCAGGTCGAGAAGGCACGCCTGCTCCGCGCGGAGGACGGCCTCCAGCAACTCGCCAGCAACGCCGACTCGGTGATTGTCCTCGACAACAACCGGCTCATCAACTATGTCCCCAACCTGCCCCTTGGCCAGGCCTTCTCGGTGATGGACCAGCTCATCGCCGAGACGGTGAAGGGCATCTCCGAGACGATCACCCAGCCCTCCCTCATCAACATCGACTACGCAGACGTGCGGGCGATCATGAGCAAGGGCGGCGTCGCCTGCATGCTCGTCGGCGAGAGCAAACAGCAGAACAAGGCCGAGAGCGTCGTCCACGAATGCCTCTCCCACCCCCTGCTGGACATCGACTACCGCGGCGCCACGGGCAGCCTCATCCACATCACCGGCGGCAGCGACCTCACCCTCCAGGACGCCGAGGAGATCGCAAGCTCCCTCACCTACGAACTCGACCCCCACGCCGACGTCATCTGGGGCGCACGCGTGAACAACGACTACGAAGGGAAGGTCAGAGTCATGGCAATCATGACCGGCGTCAAGAGCGCCCAGATCCTTGGCGGCAGGCAGAGCAACTTCATCCCCGCGAGCAAGCCCGCACCCATGCCGGGCGGCAGGTCGGCAGCCCCCCAGCGGAGTTTCGCACGGGACCAGACGAGCGGCCACCTCATCGATTTCCTCTGATATCTTCTTTTTTTCACGTGCACCATGTCCGGGCCATTCATCACAGCCGGCCGGATCGGTTCATCTCTCAAAAGACACACCAAAAAAATACGCCTGAACCGGCGCAGGTCCGGCGAAATGCTTAATACCAAAGATGACGCAAACTATTAGAAATCCTGGTATATCCACCGCGGATCTCCACGGTGCGGCAGGTGCGTCGGCATAGCCGGATGCGCCAGAGGGTATAGGAGTTGAATATCATGAACAGCGCTACGAACACAGATATCAGAGAAGCAGTCTCTGTTCTGGACGGCACTTTTGTAGTATCATTTCCCTCTGTTTCCTCCCATTCTGCGGCATCTCCCGTGCATCATCAGACCCGGTGGCCTATACAGCGGTATCAGAACTCAAGGATTGGTAAAGCATGTTGGATGAACTGATCGAAAAGAGAAAAAAATCACTTTCCGAGTCTGAACAGCATAAAAATCGGCGCAACGAGCTTAACGCCCTTGCGAGCACCCGTGCTCGTGAGCGGAACCAGCTCAACACCCAGACCCGGGAGTTTGTCGAGGAGGCCCAGAAGAATAAGGAGCTCCGGGACCAGTCCAATAATGAGGTCCACCGGCTGAAGGACGAGCGGAACCAGCTCAACGCCAAGGCCAACGAGTACTTCGAAGAGATCGAATCCTTCAAGAAGGATCACTCCGCCTTCCAGAAGAATGCAAGCATCAAAGAAATCCAGCGCCAGATCGAGGCGATGGAGTTCCGCCAGCAGACCGAGGTCTTCTCTACCGACAAAGAGAGGGAGCTGATCGACAAGATCAAGCACATGAAGGCCACTATCAAGGAGCAGGAGGACGAACTTGAGCAGAACAAGGACCTCAAGACCAAACTCCAGAGCGCCCGTGACCTTCGTAAGGAAGCCTCAGACATCCACGACAGGGTGACCGAAGTTGCAGAACTCGCGCAGAAGCACCACGACATGATGGTCGAGTTCTACCGGAAGGCCGACCAGTCCCGTGAGGCCGCCGACACCGAGCACAAGGCCTTTGTCGAGGCGCAGGAAGCCGCTGACGAGGAACACAAGGCATTCATCACCTGCCAGAAGGAACTCCGCGACTATGACAAAGTCATCTCCGGTCTCCGCAACAAGAAGAAGAAGACAAAGGTCACCAAGGAGCAGCGCGAGGTCAGGCAGGAGGCCGAGCGCATCTTCCAGCTCTTCAAGGGCGGGGAGAAACTCACGACCGAGGACATCCTCCTTCTGCAGCGGTCCAAACTCCTTTAATACTTTTTTTTGTGTATGCGCAACCATTTATTAGTTTGAGTGTAATTTTCTAATCAGATGGCTGAGGGCACTACACTAATCCTGTGCATCGACCGGGACGACGACCTCGGGTACAAGGCAGGTCTCGCAAGTCCGGTAGTCGGACGGGAGGCGTGCCTGAACGCGGCCAGCGCACTTGCACTCGCCGACCCCGAAGATTCAGACGTCAACGCCATTTTTCAGGCGGTAAAAACCTATGACGAACTGAAAGAGCGGGGCGAAGAGGTCGAAGTTGCGATCCTCACCGGCAACCATATGCATATGCTCGAAGGGGACCGGAAGATCGGC
>NZ_JAQVNX010000005.1:20274-46449 GCF_028702905.1 Methanofollis sp. | reverse complement strand
CCCGATGCCGCGATCGCCGCCGAGGGCATGGCCTGCGAGGAGTCCTCCCACGCCTTCATGACCACCGTCTCCACCCGGCGCGACCTCTACGACGCCCTCCGCGGCCAGACGCCGCGCACCCCCGAGGAGGCCCGCCTCTTCGATGTGACCCTCAGGGACTTCGAGAAGAACGGCCTGAACCTCCCTGAAGACCGCCTCGCGAAGGTCAGGGAGATGAGGACGGAGTTGAGCGGCCTTGAGATCCGGTACGCGGCCAACCTGAACAACGACAACACGACGATCGCATGCACTGCCGACGACCTCGCCGGAATACCGCCGGCGGCGATGGCCGCGTTCTCGCAGACGCCGCAGGGGACATATATCGTCACCATGAAGTACCCCGACTTTATCGCGGTGATGACCTATGCCGACAGTGCCGACACACGCAAGAGGATGTACGAGGCGTCCGGCAACCGGCAGGCGGAGGCGAACACCGCCCTGCTCGAAGAGGCGATCGTCCTGCGCCAGAAAATTGCACGGGAACTGGGGTACGCCACATGGGCAGACTACCAGACCGACGGCAGGATGGCCGGGAACACGAGTAATGTGATGGCATTTCTCACATCCGTGCAGGGGTCCCTGAAGGGAAAGTACGACGACGAGATGGCCGACCTCCTCGCCGTGAAAAAGAGTCTGGACCCGGCGGCAACGGCCGTCGACCCCTGGGACGTCACGTACCTCCAGGAGAAACAGAAGAAGCAGGAGTACGCCTATGACGAGGAGGAGGTCAGGGAATATTTCCCTCTCGACACCGTCCTCCAGGGCCTCTTCGACACCTACGGGACCCTCTTCGACATCGAGTTCTCCGAGGTCGGGGACGCCCCTGTCTGGTCTCCGGACGTCAGGCTGTATGCGGTGAAGGACCGGGCAGACAACGAGACGATCGGCTACCTGTACCTCGACCTCTATCCGCGTGACGGGAAGTACGGGCACTTCTGTGCGACCCCCCTGATCGGCGGGAGGCTGAAGAACGGCACGTACGCGACACCGGTCGTTGCGATCCTGGGGAATTTCAACAGGCTCGAGGGTGACAGGCCGTCGCTTCTCTCAATGTACGAGATAGAGGCGCTCTTCCACGAGACCGGGCATGCGATGCACCATCTCCTGGCGACCGCACCCTATGGCTCCCTCTCCGGGTTCAATGTGGCGTCCGATTTCGTCGAGACCCCCTCCCAGACTCTTCAAGAGTGGGCGTGGGACCCCGAGGTCCTGGAGTCGGTATCTGGCCATTACACCAATGCGTCCCGAAAGATCCCGACCGAACTTCGCGACCGCGTCATTGCGGCGCGAAACGTCGGCACAGGGACGTTCTACACCCGCCACCTCCTCGCCAACTCCCTGGAGGACATGCGTTTCCACACCGCGACAGGACCTGTCAACGTGACCGAGGTCTGGTATCAGACCTGCGAGGACGTGACCGGCACGCGGCCTCTTCCCGGCACCCACCAGCCTGCATCGTTCGAGCACCTCATGGGCGGATACGATGCCGGGTATTACGGGTACCTCTGGTCGAAGGTCTATGCCCTCGATATCGTCGACGAGTTCAAGGAGGACGGCATGACCAACCGGACTCTCGGCATGAGATTCAGGGACGATGTCCTTTCACAGGGCAATATGGAGGACGGCATGGTGCTCCTGGAAAATTTCCTGGGGAGAGAACCGGGGCCCGAGGCGCTGTACAGGCACCTCGGGATAAATATCTCGCAGGCGCAGCCATGACCGAATCCGGCGATCTGATGAAAAAGATGTGAAACGGGTTTTCATCCCGGGAATTCACCATTCTTTCGGATCGGCAGGACGACGGCGCTACTCAGCCATCTCTTTTTTATGGCGGACATATCGTCGCCCCCATGCGCTGATCACGTCCAGCACGGGGAAGACCGACTCGCCGAACTCCGTGAGACGGTATTCGACGCGGGGTGGGATCTCCGGGAAGACGGTGCGGATCACGATGCCGTCCGCCTCGAGTTCGCGGAGGTTCTTTGTAAGCGTCACCTGCGTGATGCCGGGGACCTTTTTCATCAGTTCCCCGAACCGGAGAGGCCCTTTGCGCAGGAACCAGAGGATCTCAGGCTTCCACTTTCCGCCGATGACCCGGATATAGACGTGGACAGGCAGGACGTCGGGATCTGATTCTGAGCTCATTAGGCCATTAGTACATTTTTTAATCCTATATACATTTTTTTATGCTGGTTTCTTTTTGGTACCGGGGCGCCAACGATCACGGTAACGAGGGAACACAAAAATGTCACACACCGAACCCCGGAAAAATGTCACGCTTCTCATGGGCAGTCCCCGAAGGAACGGCAGCACCCACCTCCTCGTACAGGAAGCAGCGCGTGCGCTCCGCGATCAGGGCGTCGCAACGCAGGAGGTCTTCCTGGACGACCTCACAATCCACGACTGCCGCGGCTGCCATGGATGCAAACAGGAGCGTAACGACCGCTGTGTCGTACAGGACGACATGCAGCGGGTGTACCGTATGATGGAATCATCCTGCGGCCTGGTTGTTGCAGCACCGGTCTATTTCGGGTACGTCCCGGCCATGACAAAGGCGTGGCTCGACCGCCTCGTGCCCTATATCGGGATGGATATGTCCCCGGCATTTCCCGGTTCCTGCCCGGTCTCCTTCATCTTCGTGCAGAACATGCCCGACCCCTCCCTCTTCGAGCCGGCACTCCGTTCATTCACGGACGCGGTGGCGATGTCCGGCCTTGCTGTGCGGGAGTGCCTGGTCGCAACAGACTGCGAGATGGGATTAAAGCCGCCGGTCACGGAAAGGCCCGACCTGATGGAGCGGGCGTACTCCCTGGGGAGGGACCTGATTGCAATGCGCCCGGAGGCAAAAAAATGAGTTTTAGGCTCAGTAGAAATCTTCATACTTAGGCTGATGTATCCCCGATCCTATGAAGATGGTACACAGATCCACCGCCTTCATTATGATCTAGCCGGGGGACTACGCCCCCGGACCCCCGCTCAGGATTGGACCTCAAAGGGGCAAACCTGCATTTTGAAGAGGGGACTACCCTCCACCCCCTATCCTAATGGCAGGGGGACCGGGGGGCGGCAGCCCCCCGGAAGAGACACTCCAGAATAGGATTTCTACAAAGCCGATTTTTAATTTTTGAAACTGTGAATCGGCGCGGGGATCCTGCCGCCGCGGTTGATGAAGTCCGCACAGCCGAACCTGTTGACCGGCTGAATCGGCGCATGGCCGAGCAACCCGCCGAACTCCACCGTGTCCCCGACGCCCTTCCCGATGACAGGGATGAGGCGGACGGCGGTCGTCTTCTGGTTCACCATGCCGATCGCCGCCTCGTCGGCGATGATGCCGGCGATCGTGGTCGCCGGCGTGTCGCCCGGGATTGCGATCATGTCCAGGCCGACCGAGCAGACGCAGGTCATGGCCTCCAGTTTCTCGATCGTCAGGGCGCCGCGGTTGACGGCGTCGATCATGCCCTGGTCCTCGCTGACCGGGATGAAGGCGCCGCTGAGGCCGCCGACGAAGGAGCTCGCCATGACGCCCCCTTTCTTCACCTGGTCGTTCAGGAGGGCGAGGGCGGCCGTCGTGCCGGGAGCGCCGACGGACTCGAGGCCCATCTCCTCCAGGATACCGGCCACGCTGTCGCCCACGGCAGGGGTCGGCGCCAGGGAGAGGTCGACGATGCCGAAGGGGACGCCGAGCCTCTCCGAGGCCTCCTGCGCGACCAGCTGGCCGACGCGGGTGACCTTGAAGGCCGTCTTCTTCACGGTCTCGCAGAGCACCTCGAAGTTCGCGCCCCGCACGCTTTCGAGGGCATGCTTGACGACGCCCGGCCCGCTGACGCCGACGTTGATGACGGCGTCAGCCTCGGTCACGCCGTGGAAGGCGCCGGCCATGAAGGGGTTGTCGTCGGGAGCGTTGCAGAAGACGACGAGTTTCGCACACCCGAGAGAACTGTTCTCCTTCGTCGCCTCGGCCGTCTCCTTCACGATCTCGCCCATCAGTTTGACGGCGTCCATGTTGATGCCCGTCCTTGTGGAGCCGATATTGACCGAACTGCAGACCCTCTCCGTGGACGCGAGGGCCGCGGGGATGGAGCGGATGAGGCCGCGATCGGCCTTCGTCATCCCCTTGGAGACGAGGGCCGAGTAGCCGCCGAGAAAGTTCACCTGCGTGTCCCTGGCGGCCTTATCGAGGGTCCGGGCAATCGTCACGAAGTCCTCCGGACAGGTGCAGGCCCGCCCGCCCACGAGCGCGATCGGGGTGACGGAGATGCGTTTATTGACGATGGGGATGCCATAGTCGAGCTCGATCTCCCTGCCTGTGGAGACGAGGTCCTGTGCGACGCGGGTGATCTTGTCGTAGATATTCTGGTTCAGGGTGTCCAGATCTGCGTCACAGCAGTCCAGGAGGCTGATGCCCATCGTAATGGTGCGGACATCGAGCTTCTCCTGCTCGATCATCTTGTTCGTCTCATTGACCTCAAAGAGAGTGATCATCCGAATACCTCTCAGAGACGGTGCATTTTTATGAAAATGTCCTCGTGCTGGCACCTGATCTTCACGCCGATCTCGTCGCCGAGGGCCTCCAGTTCATGCACCATCTCGCCGAATGGTTTGGAGGACCCGCTGGTGTCGACGATCATCATCATGTTGAAGTAGCCCTGCACGATGGTCTGGGAGATGTCCTCGACATTGACCTGGTTGGCGGCGAGGTACGTGCAGACCTTCGCGATGATCCCGACCGTATCTTTCCCGACGACAGTGATGATGGTTTTTTTCATGCTCTGTCCCGTCCTTAGAGTATGTTGGCACTCTTCGGGGATTAATACCGTCACAAATGGGACATCTGATATGGCTGAAAGGATCTCGTCTCTTTTATATCCGCGGGTTTCAGGGACGCGGTTACAGGGTCTGGGGCCGTCACGGGATTATTTCTCCCGCGAACTCTCCTCGACACGCGGCAGAGGAATCTTTGAGCGATCATTGCTATCAGTCCGAAAATACAGGATGCAGGTCGGGCCGCGGTACAATACCGGATACGCGGTCCTGAAGACGCAGGAAAAAAGGTGAGTGCAGGTCACTCGGGGACCTGGAGGGAAGGTTCGATCTGGCGCTGCATCAGGGCGGCAAAACCGACCCCGCCAATGAGGTCGAAGACGCCGAAGAGGAGGACGTGCAGGCCGTCGATGCCCGCGGCGGCCATGCCAGGAAGGCCGATGCCGCCGATATTCATCGAGAGGACGATTAGCAGGACCTGGGTGACCGCCGCACCGGTGACAAGGTGGAGGACGCTGGATGGGATGTCGCACCGCATGGGTACGTGTGGGTCGACCAGCGTCATCAATTTTTGCAAATGAACATATCGCACATTTTTTGATATTGTATTCAAATTTGTAATACGCAGGCAATTTCGTCTTTTTTATACGACGATAAAGAGACATGACAGATTGACTGACCATTCAGCGGGAGGAATAGTGTGAAAAAAAGCATGGGGGCTGCACCGGGCAAGCGTTTCAGGCCAATGAATTTGATAATAATATTTATATAATATTGTGATTATTAACCAGGCAAAGAACAGGAGGGGAGAAGGAGATGACAAAGCAGAGCGTAAAAGTGCGCCGCCTTGGCGTGATGTCCGTTGCATTCTTTTTTGCAATTCTGAGTGCCCTGTATGGTCTTGTCGCGGGAATTGTCGCTGTCACGATGGCCATATCTGGAACTGATCTGGGGATCGTCGCCGCGATTACTGCGGGGATCGGAGGGATTCTCCTCACTATCGTGCTCTGGGCGATCGGCGGATTCATCGGCGGCGCAATTGCGGCGGTGATCTATAACTTCGTCTTCGCCGCGTCCGGAGGCATCCAGGTCGACCTCGACGTGGAGTCCTGAACCGGAAACCCGATCTTCTTTTTCTTTACCCTTCAGGTCCAAAGAACCGGATCTCTTCCCGTGGACAGAGGGGGGCCGGTTCCTCCCCCGAACACATATTCATCGAAAAATGGGAGGGAGAAATATCGGTTATGCCACGCTCTGCGTGATGGTGCCGTCCATCTCTGCGATGATCCCGGCGAGAGCCTCAGGGACCGCACCGTCGAAGGCCCCGACTGTCTTTCCCCCGGCTTTCACCTCATAGGAGAAGAGGTCGTATCCCTGCTGCACCGGGACGTACTCGTCCTGGAGAGAGAGGAAGGCGTCCGAGGTCGTCATCGATTGTATCCTCTGGATGTCGTCGGCGTCGAGAGTCACTTCAGAGAGTTCGCCGTGGCGGGAGACCTGTGTGGTCCCGTTCTCGTACACGACGACAGTGTCGTTAAAAAAGAAAATTTGGGGTTTAGATCATGTCGAAGAGCATGACAATGTCGTCATAGTCGACCTTGCCATTGTTGTTGAAGTCGAAGAGAGGCACCAGGTTGTTCTCCTCGACCCACTGCATGTTGGTGTTGAGGGCGATGACGTCGTCGTACTCGATCTCCCCGTTTCCATTGACGTCCTCGTACTTCCCGTCGTTATTCGGGTCTGTCGGCGGGTTCTCGTATCCCGGGAACGGCGTGGGTGGCGTCGCTATCGGCGTCACGTTGATCGAGGCGGCCATCATGTCGGGCATGATCGGTCCTCCTCCGTCGGCCGTCATCCTGACGACCTCGACGCTGAGGTTGGCCTGGCCCTCCATCATGCCGAGGACCGTTATGTTTGCGAGGCTGACATTCGTGGCCCCGGCCGTGATATTGTCCATCATGTCACCGGCCTTTATCTCCACGGTCGTGTCAGGCAGTGCCGAGGTGTTGATCGGCATCGCCCAGTCTGGATAGGAGACATTGACGATCTCGGCGACACCCTCGGTCCCGGAGTCCACGTTCAGGGTGTATCCGGCAAGGCCGTCAGGGGCCGTGTTGAGGATCAGGGTGTATTCGACCGTGCTCCCCACGTCGACAGATGCGTTCAGGGGCACAAAGAAGATCTCGGGGACGATGACCGGCGGCGGTTCGCTGACATTGATGTAGTCGAGGATTTCAAAGTTGTCGCTGGCGCCGGTGTCGTCGGACACGGTCAGGTTGACATTGAAGGTCCCGCTGGTGTTATACATATGAGCAGGGTTCTGCTCGGTCGAGAACGCACCGTCACCGAAGTCCCAGTACCAGACGGTCACGTCGCCTGTGGAGAGGTCGGTGAACTGGACGTTCAGCGGCGCTTCACCGGCCGTCACGTCGGCCGTGAAATTGGCCTCCAGCCCTGCGGGTTCGGGCGGGATCAGGACCGCGTCGATGACATGGACGATGCCGTTCGTGCACTCGATGTCTGCGGCTGTCACCATGGCGTCGTTGATCATGACGGTGCCGTTCGCCTCGTCCACGGTGACGGTGACGTTCTCACCGAGCAGCGTCCGGAGTTCGGTCATCCCGGCAATATCTGCAGCGGTGTACGTCTCTCCGACCACATGGTAGAGGAGGACGTTTTCGAGCGCCCCGGTGTCGTTGAGCAGGCTGTCGAGCACGCCTGCCGGCAGGTTCGCAAATGCGGCGTCTGTCGGCGCGAAGACAGTGTACGTGCCTGGTTCATCGAGAGTGGCGTTCAGGCCCGTGAGGTCGAGGGCGGTAACGAGAGTCGTGAAGTTCCCGTCGGCGACCGCGGTCTCGTAGATGGTCTGGCCTGCCTCGCCGGTGACCGTCAGGTTTGCCGGTACGGTGGTGACCGTCGGCGTGCCGCCCTGCCCGTCAACGACCATGTCGGGCGTCAGGGTGACCCCGGTCGTGCCCGCGGCGTCGCCGCGCACCGTCACCGTGAAGAGAGTCTGGTTCTCAGCGGCGGCACCTGGCGGGGTGAGGTTCTGAGCCGTTACCCAGACGCTGTCGCCGGGCACCGTTCCGCTCTCACCCATGCTTACATCTTCAGGGAAGACGATCTCCGTGATCTCGCCCACCATACCGTCGTCGAGGCTGACGGTGATGTTGTAACTGTCGATGCACGCCGTCTCGTTCATCGCTCCCGGCGGGTTGCAGACCCCCACCACGTCATAGGTCGTCGTCTCGTTCGTGCCGATCTCCGCCTCTGCGGGCATGAGGCTGAGAGTGACGTCCATCTGGTTCGTTACGAATCCCGGGCCGCTGTCCGGGGCCCCCTGCACCGGAAAGATGCAGGCGAGCAGCACGATGCCGATCAAAGGCATCCAATGTATTGATTTCATATGTCTTTCACTTCCTTTTCTTGAGCCAGAATACCCAGGCGAGTGTCGCCACGAGGAGCACCGGGCAGAGCGGTGCAGGCTTCGGTGTCGGTTCCCCCGCGGCCCCGGTCACCGCGACTGCGTCGGTCCCGGATGCGGTCGTCGAAACCTGTGCCGGTGTTTTCGGCGTCGCCGGTAGTGCGGTCGTCGATTCCGGTGTTGGTGTCGCCGCCGATGCGATGGTCCCCGTCTGGAGCGGGGTCACGCTGCTCCCATCCGACGAAGACGAGGATGATGCACTGCCGGTTGTCCCGACTGAAATCTCTGTCCTGAGGTCTTCGACCTGATAGTCCTCGCCCCTGTCGTTCTGCACCTGTACAGGTCTGATCATGAGGCCGGTCAGACCGTCCTTCTCACCCCTGATGGTGACGGTCCCGACGAGGGCGGTGCCTTCCCCTGTTTCAGCCTTTTTGCCGAGGTCCACCGCCTGCATCCAGGTCGTTTCGGCCGGGACTACCCCTGCCGTATGGAGGCCGGCCCACCCGGGAAAGGACAGGTCGGTGATCTCTGCAACGCCGGGTTCGGTGAGAGCAAGGGTGATGTTGTATCCTGAAATCCCTGCATCGACCCCTGTGAGGGTGATCGGGATCTCTACGGTCTTTCCAACGTCTATGGCCACGTTTTCGCCCGCATCGAGCGCGGGCCCGGCCAGAACCGCGGCAACGAGGCCGGCAAGGATTATTGCTGAGATGCCTATCTGTCGTATCATTCTCTCACCATCCCGGAGAGGGCGATCACCGCATTGCCAACCCTTCCGGGGTCTGCGGTACATTTTGATTGTATCTGCCGTTCACGAAGGACGGCCGTACCCGCATGACCGGGAGGCGACGTCCCCGATCCCTGCGGGACCGACGGTTGCCCGCGAATAATGTGTATAAATTGCGGTTAGGGCATGCATGGATGTAATCGCTCGAAGTTGCGCTTCGATGATGTTTTTCTCTGGGCTACGCGTCCGGTGAGTTCCATACACGGTCGATTATTATATATAATTTATCTTATTCTGACAATATAAAAAGTTGGCACTGTCGCAAGTTTTTATCATGGATCGCTCAGATGTGGGGAATCATTACCCCCCGGAGAAAAAAAGATATGTTGAAATTTTCACCAATTCTCGGGGCCGGGCCGGCTCAGATGAACCGCGGCCTGATAGAGAGCTTCTTCGCGGTGTACATGGGGCGGAAGGGCTTGCCTGCGCACTCTTCCTTCACGGCGGCGATCAGGGCGTCGGCTGCCATCTCTTCCTTGTGCGGCTTCTTCGGCTCGGAGAGTTTCCTGACAGTCACGGTCAGTTTCCCCTCGTCCATCTCGCGGTCGCCGATGACGGCCACGTAGGGCACCCACTCTGTCCCGGCCTCGCGGATCTTCTTGTTCACCGACTCGTCGCGGTCGTCGTGGTCGGCCCTGACGCCGGCGGCGTTGAACTTTTCGCAGAGGTCGGCGGCATAGGCCACATGCCTCTCCGCGACCGGGATGAACCTGACCTGCGTCGGGGAGAGCCAGGTGGGCAGGTGCGGCACAGACTGGTAGGCGGTGTTCTCGAGCATGGCGCAGATCACGCGCTCGATCGAGCCCGTCGGGGAGCAGTGGAGGATGGGCGGGTGAACCTCGGTGCCCTCGACGTCGCGGTAGCTGATATTGAACCGGGTGGAACTCTCCACGTCGATCTGGACGGTCGGGTTCTCGATCGGTCTGCCCTGGCCGTCGATGGCGGCGAGGTCGATCTTCGCGATCCAGTAGTGGACGCGGTCGGAGAGCACCTCGATGAAGAGGGGCACGCCCGACTCCTTCACGATCTTCTTGATCCAGTCCTCGTGCTGGTCGTAGAACTCCTGCGTGCACCTGAACGCCCCGACGAGCGGGGTCTCAAGGTCCGACCCGGTCTGCCAGCCCATGCGGAGCTGTTCCTCGAAGCAGGTGAGGGCGTTGTCCATGTCACGGCAGAGGGTGTGCATGTCCGGCATCGTGAAGGCCCTGAGCCTCTTCAGCCCGATGACCTCGCCCGACTGCTCGTGCCTGAACGAGTACGTGGAGAGTTCGTACATCTTCATCGGCAGGGTGTTCGGGGAGATGTGCATGTCGCGCATGAACGAGAACATGCCGAAGCAGGCCGCGAACCGGAGCATCATGTTCCTGTTCCCGCTCTTGAAGCGGTACTGCCTCTCGCCGAACTTTGCCGCGTGCTCGGATATCGCGGGGTCGCCGAGGTCGTACATCACCGGCGTCTCGACAGGCATGCCGCCGTAGTCCAGGACGAGGCCGAGGACATAGTCCTCAAGGAGGTCGCGCACCAGCCTGCCGCGGGGCATCCAGCGGAGGTGGCCGACATCAGAGGCCGGTTCGTAGTCGACGAGCTCCTTGGAGCGCATCAGGTCGACGTGGATCGGCTCGCCGCCGGCAGCCGTCGGCTTTCCGAGTTCCTTCTTTACGAGGGAACCGAAGGCCGAGTCGTCGCAGCAGGACTCCGCGTCCAGCCGCTCGCCCTCGGGGGTGAGGACGAAGAACGTGTGGGTGACCTGCTTCTTCGCGGGCTTTGCACCCTCTTCCCCTTCTCCCGGCAGGATCGTCCTGGAGAGTTCTGAGAGGGGGTGGCCCTTGCACGATAGGGTGAAGGCCTTGTACCAGCCGAAGGGAGCGCGCTTTACGGTCAGGTCGCCCGAGGCCTTGAGGTCCTCTTCGATGGCCTTGAGCGCCTTTTTGGCAACGTCGGGTGCCGCAAGGTCTGAGCTCAGGTGGGCGTACGGGTAGATGAGCACCCGGTCGGTCTGGAGCTGAGCCGTCGTCTTCCTGATCTCGGTGACTGCCTGGGCGACGACGTCGTCGATATCTTCTTCGTCTGCCGATTCGATGGCACAGAAGGCGACGAGCGCCTCGTCGAGGGCATCTGAGAGAACTGCCCCCTCCTCGGCGACCGGCGTCTTCTTCTGCGCCTTATAATCAATGTGGTCTGAGTGAATTAAGAGAAGCCGCATGGAAAACCCCTTCTTTACGATCTATAATCTCCGTAATTGTACGTGTTCCCTCTATTTATCTTCAAACACTCTTCTCGTTCTCGTGGTACCGCGAGAGAGTCGCCTGGCGCTGGTCCATGTATTTTGCGTCCTTCTTCAGGTTATACGGGTTCTCAACACGTTCGGTCGTGTAGAAGACAAGCTGGCCGATCGGCATCCCGGCGTACATGCGCACAGGCCGCTGGTTGACATTGCACATCTCCAGGGTGATGGTGCCCCGGAAACCTGCGTCAATCCATCCGCCGGTCTGGTGGAGTTCGATTCCAAGACGGGCGATGGAACTTTTCCCTTCGATGCTGGCGACGACGTTGTCGGGGAGGGTCACGGCTTCGAGCGTCTCTGCGAGCATGAAATCGCCCGGGTCCATGACGACCGACGCGGCGCGGGTCTCGCGCACATGGGAGGTGACGCTCTCTTTCTCGTAGGGATCGATGACGTCCTCGCCCGGTTCGTACCAGACAAAATGGTCCCCGAGCCTGATGTCCAGGGAGTTGGGTTGTATGAGGGCCGGGTCATAGGGGTCGATGCTGATCTGCCCCCGCCTGATGCGGTCCTCGATCTGCCAGTCAACAAGGATCATTGGATAGGAGTACGTTGTCAGGGGAATTAAGGTGATTGCTCCTCGCCCGGGTGGTCGAGGTGCCACTCTGTCCTGCGGAGGAGGCCGTGGAAGGTCGTGACCTCGCGCGTGGTCAGCGCCGTCCTCCCGAGGACGCGGCGGAGCATCAGCAGGGTGTTGGCGCGCTTGTGGTCGGGGTGCTCGATCCTGGCAAGAAAGTTTCCGAAGTGCTCGATAAGGGCCTCGCGCTGGGTCTTTCCGGCAAGGCGGTAGGTGCCGCGCGGCAGGTGGGCGAGTTCGTAGCAGACGACGGCGACGGCATGGGAGAGGTTCATGATCGGGTAGATCTCGGCGGTCGGGATGGTGCAGATGAGGTCGCAGCGCGAGACCTCGTCGTTGTTCAGTCCCCAGTTCTCCCGGCCGAAGAGGATGCTCACCCGTCCGTCGACCTCGCCGACGATCGACCTGATCTCGGACGGCGTGTAGTAGGGCATCCGCATCGAGGTGCAGACCGACTTGGAGAGTTCGCCTGTCGTCGCCACGACGAGGTCGCTCTCTGCATAAACCTCGTCGAGGCTCTTTCTCTCGGCACCTTCGAGGACGTCGAGCGCATGGGAAGCATGGGCATGGGCCTCGTCCCCGAGGGTGCAGGGGTCGACCAGCACGAGTCTGGTGAACCCGAAGTTTTTCATGGCCCGGGCGACAGAACCGACATTCCCCTCGTACAGGGGTTCCACAAGGACGATCGCTATCTCGGGCATGGTCGTCACTGGACGGCCCTGACCGTCGCTCTCAGGGCATCGAGGCCTTTCTCATAGACGGCGTTGCCGACGACGATCGTGTCGGCGTACTGCCCCATCTCCGCGGCCTTCTCCGCGGAGTCGATGCCGCCGCCGTAGTAGAGCACTGCGTTATCAACGGCTTCGGACGCCGCTTTCACGATGGCGGGGTTGCCGTAGGTCCCCGAGTACTCGATGTACACGATCGGGAAGTGGAAGTAGTGCTCGGCGACGCGGGCATAGGCCGCGACCTCGGCAGGGGCGAGGTCGCAGACGGCCTTCGTCACCTTCCCGACCGCGGAGGCCGGGTTGAGGACGATGTAGGCCTCGGGCACCACGCGGTCCCAGGGGATGTCGGGGCTCTGGAGCGCCCACTGCTGGTGTTTGCCGACCACCCAGCGGGCGTCCGGGGTGTTGAGGACGCTCGGGACAAAGAGCATGTCGACGCCCTCGAAGACGGCCCCCGAGGGGTCGGCCGGTTCGACGACGAGGGGGATGCCATAGCCTTCGACCTGCTCGCGGAGTTCGGCAAGGTTCTCCGGCGTCACATTGAGGGTGCCGGAGAGGAGGACCGCGTCGGTCCCGCTCGTGGCGACCCCTTCGATCGCTTCCTGGTTGAGGTGTTTGTCTGGATCGAGTTTTGTCACATGTGCCCAGTTCTTCCAGTTCTGATGCATATCTGTCATGTGTTCACTCCTGTGGTGTGTGTCCTGTCGATAGAGATGCGCTGTACTCCCTGATCTTTGCTGCGGGGATACCGCTCTTCCGTGCGGCTTCTTCGGGATCGGCGGCGGCGAGGCTGGCCGCGTCGGTGATCCCGGCCCTGTAGAGTTTTTCGAGAGTCGCCTCGCCGATGCCCGGAATTGCCAGGAGTTCTTCCCGCCCTTTTTCCAGTTTCTTCTGGGTGATCTTTGCCGGATTTTTCAGCCCGATGGTGCTGCAGGCCGCCTCGGCATGGCGGCAGACCGTCTCGACCCTGATCCCGCTCGCCGCGCTGATGTACGCGGGGTGGAGGGTGGCGAAGTCCTCGGGGCCCTGGAGCCCTGCGCCGACATATTTTTTGATGCTCACTGCGGGGAGACCGACCTCCCGCAACCGGCGCTCGCTGCAGAGGGCCCGGGCCTTTGCCAGGAGTCCGTCTGCCTCCTCTGCGGAGATCCCGACCTGGGCGATTTTTTGCGGGTTCGCCGCGGCAAGGGAGGTGATGTCGTCGATACCGGCTTCGAGCAGTTTCTTTGCGATCTTCGCATGGCTTCTCCCGCGCCTCGGCGGGATCTCGGCCCTGATGAACTTCTTCAGTTCGGAACGCCTGCGGAGGCGGTCGAGCACCTCGTTTGCCTCGGAGACGAGTATCCCGGCCATCTTCTCGTCGACATCGAGTTTCTGCGCCAGGTCCCCTGCCGGCATATGGGCGAGTTCGGGGACCGTGTAGATGTGGCGGGCGTGGAGACGTCCGATGAGGCCGTCTGTCATGTGGGGCATCATCCGCAGGGTCTCGGTGTTCGACTCGATGTGGGAGCAGAGCGGGCAGCCGATGTCCCAGGGCCTGGCGCCTTTCCTGATCAGCCTGATGTGGTTGAGTTCGTGGCGTTCGCAGACTTTGTCGAGCCTGATCGCCTTCCCCCACTGGACGCCGGGGAGGCTGATGTTAAAGGAGCATTCGGGGTACCCGGAACACCCGATGAACTGGGAGGCCCCGTGCGCCTGCCTGATCTGGAGTTTTTTCCCGCAGACCGGGCAGGGGCCGACGGTCTTCTCCTCGACGGTCCTGCCGATGATCTCGTCCCCGATCTGGTTCTCGTGCGCCTCAAGGTCTTCGAAGACGGAGTGGAGCATCTCCCGCGACTCGCCGACGACGTCGTCCTTTGTCCGTCTGTTTTCCTTGATCTGCTGCATGTGGGACTCGAGGGTGCGGGTCATGTCGGGCCGCGTGATCGTATCGGCGTGGCCTTCCAGGGACTCGATCACCGCCATGCCGACGAGGGTGGGGCGCAGGGGGTTGCCCTGCACGTACCGCCGGGAGACGAGTTTCTGGATCACCTCGTGGCGCGTGGACTTCGTGCCGAGGCCGAGTTCCTCCATCTTCTGGATGAGCCGGCTCTGGGTGTAGCGCGGCGGCGGGGCGGTCTCCTTCTCTTCAAGGTCTTTTCCGAGAATGGGGAGGCGTTCGCCGACGGTGCAGGCCGGGATCACGTGCTCCGCGGCCTCGCTGTACAGGTAGACCCGCCGCCATCCCTCTTCCTTCAGGCGTCCGCCTGTGATGGTGTACGGTTCGCCGCCGGCGTCGAAGTTCACCTTCATAGTGTTCCAGACGGCGTCGGGCGAGAGGGTTGCAAGGAACCGCCGCACGACAAGTTCGTAGATCTTCCACCGATCGTCGCCGAGTTGCTCGCGGCTTGCGGCGCCGGTCGGGTGGATGGGCGGGTGGTCGGTGCTCGACTTCTTCCCCCGCGTCGGTTCGGGCCGCCTGTGCATCTCGACCCAGGCGACGTCCCGTGCGAAGACCGTGTTTTTCAGTGTGTCGAGCACCTCGCCGAGGTTCAGGCTTGGCGGATAGACGGTGTTGTCCGTCCTCGGGTACGAGATGAAACCGTTCATGTACAGGTCTTCGGCGATGCGCATCGCGTTCGATGCGGAAAAGCCGATCCTGCCTGCGGCGACGAGGAGGGCCGTGGTGTCGAAGGGCGTCGGCGCCCGGTCGTTCTTGACCCCTTCCCGCACCTCGGTGACGGTGAGGGGATCCTGTGTCCGCGCCTCGGCGGCGAGGGCCTCCGCGTGGTCGGTGAACCGGCCGTGGGTGTGGCGGAGTTCAAGGGAGTCGGCGCCCTTTTTCGTGTCGAGGGTGAGCATCCAGTACTTCTCGGGCACGAAGGCCTCGATCTCCCTCTCGCGGTCGACGATCATCGCAAGGGTCGGACTCTGGACGCGGCCGACCGAGAGGATGTTCTCCCCCCCGCGTTTCGCGGCGATGGAGATGAACCGCGTCAGGGACGCACCCCACATCAGGTCGATGACCTGGCGCGATTCGCCCGCGGCCGCAAGGGCGAAGTCGAGTTCTGCAAGTTCGGAGAAGGCCCGCCCGATCTCCTGCGGCGTGATTGCCGAGAACTTCGCCCGCAGGATCTGCACGCCCGTGTTCACTTCCCTGACGAGTTCGAGGGCTTCCTTGCCGATCAGTTCGCCCTCGGCATCGAAGTCGGTGGCGATGACGACGCGGTCGGCCTTCTTCGCGAGTTTCTGGAGCAGGGCGACGATCTTCTTTTCTGTTGGCTTCTTGACGATCCCGGCGTCGATGAGGCTACGCGGCGGGCGTTCCTCGCTCCGCCAGTTGGTATATCCTGCCTCGAAATCGACCTCGACGACATGGCCTTTCAGGCCGACGATGACAGTGTCGCCGAAGGCGTAGGTGTCGACGCCCCCCTCTTTCCTGGTGGTGACCTTCTGGTCTCTGGCGAGGATGGCGGCGATCCGCCGCGCCGAGATGTTCTTTTCTGCGACAATGAGGTGCACGGCCTATGTTCCCCCCTCTGGGGTGATACGGGCGGCAATAAGGGGCGTGATCTCCTTCGGGTCGGCCTTGCCCCTAGTCTTTTTCATCACCTGGCCGACAAGGAAGTTGAGAGCGGCGTTCTTACCGGCGCGGACGTCCGCGACCGCCTGTTCGTTCTCCGCGATCACCTCGTCGATGACGGCGGAGAAGGCGTCGGCCTCGCCCTTTCCAAGGTTGTGGGTGCGGACGTAGTCTGTCGGCATCTGTGGCGTCTCTCCTTTCATGACGGCGTCGAGGAAGGCCCGCAGCACGTCGACGGCGACCCTGTCGGTGATCTCGTTCCTGCCGGCGAGGCCGATGAGGTCGGCGACGTGGTCGAGGGGCACCTTCGCCACAGGCATGTCCCGGTAGTTCAGTTCGCCGAGGAGGGTGTCCGCGGTCCAGGTGGCGGCCAGGGCCGGGTCGGCCTTCGCCGCCAGGGCCTCGTAGAACTCGGCGAGGCGGAGGTCGCCGGTGAGGGTCCGGGCATGGTTGAGGGAGAGGCCGTACTGGGCCATGAAGCGGTCGCGCCGTGCGTCGGGGAGTTCGGGGAGGACGACTTCCCGTGCCCAGTCCCGCACCCGCAGGGGGCAGAGGTCGGGTTCGGGGAAGTAGCGGTAGTCGGTCTCCGTCTCCTTGGACCGCGCCGAGGTGGTGATGCCGCGGGCCTCCTGGAAGTGGCGGGTCTCGCGCACGACCCTGCCGCCGCGCCTGATCATGCCCTTCTGCCGGGTGATCTCGAAGGTGAGCGCCTTCTCGACGCCCCTGTACGAGGTGATGTTCTTGATCTCGACCCGTTCCGATCCCCTGATGGAGATGTTGGCGTCCACACGGAGAGCGCCCTCGCGCTCGCCGTCGAAGACGCCGAGGTACTCGAGGGTCGCCCGCATCTTGGTGAGGAACCGGCGTGCCTCTTTCGGCGACCTGAGGTCGGGTTCGGTGACGATCTCGATGAGAGGGATGCCGCTCCTGTTGTAGTCGACGAGGGTGTAATGGGCGCGGGCGGTGCCGCCGACATGGACGAGTTTGCCCGGGTCCTCTTCCAGGTGGATCCTGGTGATCTCGATCTTCTTGTCGATGCCGTTGTCGTCCTCGATCTCGAGGTAGCCCTTCACGGCGAGGGGCCTGTCGTACATCGTGATCTGGTAGCCCTTCGGGAGGTCGGGGTAGAAGTAGTTCTTCCGTGAGAACTCTCCTTCCTCGGGGATCTCCAGGTTGAGGGCGCGGGCGACCTTCAGGCCGTACTCGACGGCCTTTTTGTTGATCATCGGCATCGCGCCGGGCAGGCCGAGGCAGATGGGGCAGACATGGGTGTTCGGGCCGTCGTTCTTGTAGTCGGTCGAGCACCCGCAGAAGAGTTTCGTCTTCGTGTTCAACTGGCAGTGGATTTCGAGCCCGATGATCACGTCTGTCGTGTCGCTCATGCCCTCACCTCCTCGTAGGCACGGGCGGCGTCGATGATCCGCTCCTCCTCGCAGTGTCTGCCGATGAGCTGCAGCCCGACGGGCAGGCCCTCCACTGTGCCGCAGGGGACCGAGATCGCCGGGACGCCGGCGAGGTTTGCCGGCACGGTGAGGATGTCGGCGAGGTACATGGAGAGGGGGTCGGTCTTCTCGCCGAGCCTGAAGGCGGTCGTCGGCATGGTCGGGCCGGCGACGACGTCCACGTCGGCGAAGAGGCGGGCGAAGTCGTCGCGGACGTTTTTGCGTGCCGCCTGGGCCTTCGCATAGTATTTCCCGTAGTACCCGGCAGAGAGGGCGAAGGTGCCGAGCATGATCCGGCGGCGCACCTCCTTGCCGAAGTGTGTCTTGCGGTGCTCCTGGTACGACTCGTGCCAGGAGGGGATGATGTCGTTTTCAGGGCCGTACCTGACGCCGTCGAACCTGGAGAGGTTCGAGGAAGCTTCGCTCGTGCAGGTGACATAGTAGGCCGCAAGGGCGTACTTCATGCTCGGCATGGAGCACTCGACGATCTCGGCGCCGAGTTCGGCGAACCTGTCGATTGCCGCCCTGACGGTCTTCCCGACGGCGGGGTCGACGCCTTCGCCGAAGAACTCATGCGGCACGCCGACCCGCATCCCCTTGATCTCCGCGGTGGGGGTGTGAGTATACGGCCTGTCCAGGGAGGTGGCGTCGCGGGGGTCGTGCCCGGCGATCGCCGCAAAGAGGCGGGAGACGTCTTCCACGGTCCTCCCCATCGGGCCGATGCCTTCGAGGGAGTTCGCATAGGCGATGAGGCCGTACCGCGAGGTGCGGCCATAGGTCGGCTTCAAGCCCACGATGCCGCAGAAGGCGGCGGGGCAGCGGATCGACCCGCCGGTGTCGGTGCCGAGGGCCATGTCGACCATGCCCACGGCGACGGCGGCGGCGCTTCCGCCCGAGGAACCGCCGGGGACGCGGGTCGTGTCCACCGGGTTGGTGGTCGGCCCGAAGGCGCTCGACTCGGTCGTCGTGCCCATGCCGAACTCGTCCATATTGGTCTTGCCGACGATGGCGGCCCCGGCGGCCTTCAGGCGCTCGACGACATACGCGTCGTACGGCGGGACATAGCCCTTCAGGATCGCCGATCCGCAGGTGGTCTGGATGCCGGCCGTCGAGATGTTGTCCTTGACCGCCACGGGCACGCCGGCCAGGGGGCCGTCGCCGTGCTCTGCCTCGCGGCAGATGGCGATGAAGGCGTTCCAGCGGTCGTCCGCGTCAAAGGTGATCTTTCCCACTCACATCACCTTCGGGGCCTTGATATAGTCTTCTTCCGACTCTCCGGCGTTATCGAGGGCGGCGGCGACGGCGAGGGACGGCACGACCTCATCTTCCCTGAAGATATTGATCTTTTCCGCCTCTGGTTTTTCGCTCGCCTCGACCTGGTCCAGGAGGTCGAAGTATTCCAGGATTGCATTGAACTGCCCGGTGAACTCGGCCAGTTCGTCGCTGGTTATCCCGATATCTGCAAGTATGGCAATATGCGCCACGTCTGATTCAGAAACCATGCATGTCCCTACCCATGTCAGTTAAGTACCCTTGTACCGACTTTTTATAACCATTGTGACATGCGAGTCTCTGGATGGTCTTCCAGATCCCGCTCCCGTACTGCATCGCCTTCTTCTCGGCCCGTGCGAATTCAGGCGGGATGTGCCTCTCTGCGACCTTCCGCAGCGGCGCCTTCCGCACCCCGTCCCGCACTTTCTCGCCGGGGGGGATGGCGCGGGCCGCTGCCACGACGCGCAGGTCGAGGTACGGCGGGGAGAACGCGGTACCATAATGGGCGGCCACCGCGCCGTCCCGTGCGACCTGCCGCGGGAGGTCGGCGACGTCCCTCTCAAGGGCGGCGGCCAGGTCGTCGGTTTCGAGGTAGCGTGCGTAGCCGCCGAAGAGTTCGTCGGCGCCCTGGCCGGTGAGCACCCGGCGAATGCCCCGCTCCTCTGCCCAGCGTGCGACGAAGACCTCGGTCGTGGCGATGGAGGCGTCCACAGGGTTCGGGTCGCCGAGGAGCGCGACGACCTCCTGGAGCGCCCCTTCCACCTCTCTTTCTGTGACGGCGACGGCGTCGCAGGGGATCCCGAGAATTTCTGCAAGGGCGAGGGCCCGCCTCCGGTCGTGCGAGCCTTCGAGTCCGACGACGACCGCGGGGAGGCGGGCGAGAGCGGCGACGAGGGCGGAGTCCACGCCGCCGGAGAGGGCGACCGCGGCGCCGTCGACGGCCCGGAGGCCGACGGCCGTGACGATCGCCTCTTCGAGGTCGCCGGCAGGATAGTCAGGCCCGACTCTCCCGACGACCTCGCCGTCGCATGTGACCGTCCCTGCCGGGCAGGGGCCGGGCATGATGCCGAAGCGGTCCCGCGCCTGCCACTCGCCGTACCTGAGATAGAACTCCCCGCCGAAAAGAGAGACGTTGCGGGGGTTCTCCGTCAGGACGGCCAGGACCTCGTCCTCAGAGAAGCGCCGTCCGCCCTGTTCGATCCAGCCCTTCAGAAGGAGTTCAGCCACGCCGCCCCTCCTGCACTGTCTGGTGTGTGTGCAGGTAACCCATGATCAGGTACAGGGTTTAGGGCTGCATGATATAGATAGGCATGATCGCGGACTGCCTTCCCTCACCCTGCCTGATGCCTTGCCGTGCCGTCCAGAATCATCCCGTAGTGGCGGCGCAGCACCGCCCTGATCTTCTCCGACTGGAGCCAGCCCTGGTCGAGGCCGTTCACCAGGGCGTCGATCTCTCTGACCTCTGTGGCGATCCTGTCCCCGACCGTCTCGTCGTACAGGCATGCCAGGCCCAGGATCACCTGCAGGGGATTTCTGATATGGTCGTTGAGGATGGCGAACTGCTCCATGTTCTTCTCGATCTGCCTGAATGCCTCCGCCTCCTTCTTTTGCCGCTCTATCCTCTCGGTGATGTCCCGCGCGACGGCAAGGACCACCGGCTTTCCGGCCAGTTCAAAGAGGTTGCACCGTATCTCGACCGGCACGGTGGACCCGTCCCTTCTCACCAGGGCGGACTCGAAGGCGGCTTCACCGTGGAGGAGGAGTATTTCCATACTCCGGGCATGGGAGGCCTGTGCTTTCGGGTCTTCGATCTCGCCGGGCGACATGAGCAGGAGTTCTTCTCTGGGGTACTGCAGGTAGGTGCAGGCGGCCGGGTTCACCTCGATCAGTCGTCCCAGCTGGTTGTCGTGCGTGATTTCTATGAGAAAAATGGCGTCTTTGACATTGTTGAAGAGTTCGCGGTACTTCTCCTCGCTCTCGGTCAGCGCGGTCTCGGCCTGTTTCTGGGCGGTCCTGTCGATGAATGTGCCGAGGACCGCCGGCCTCCCGCGATAGAGCGTCCTTGTCCCGAAGTGTTCGAGGAAGAGCAGGCGGCCGTCTTTCCCGAGTCCCCTGAAATCGTCCCGTGCCATGGCCATCGCCCTGGAGAGAAGGCTCTGCATGATTTCCTGGAAGCGGGGCAGGTCGTCCCGGAGAATGATGTCTGCATGGCACATCTGTCCGACGACCTCCTCCTCTGTGTAGCCGAAGATTGTGCCGAATCCGGGGTTGACGTACCTGAAGGTGCCGCCCTGTGCCAGGTAGATCCCCGAAGAGGAGTACATGACCGGGAGGCGGTAGAGGTTCTCGAAACGTTGTCTCTGGATGGCGGCCCCGATGATCCGCGCCGCGGTCCTGAGGGCGTCGATCTCCGCTCCCGACCACTCCCTCTCCTCGCGGCAGTCTTCGAGGCCGAGGCATCCCCACCACTCCCCCTCGATCAGGAGAGGGATCTCGGCGAGGGAGAGGATCTGCCCTGACGAAAGGTGCCGTCGCGCCTTTTCCGGGAATTCTCCTGCTCTGGCAGCGACAGGGCGTCCGGCGGCAAGGTCGGCATACCACTGCGGCGTCCCGTCCGCGGAGAAGATGCCGGCATGGTCGGGAAGATGTTTCCCGAGGGGCATGATCCCTGCCGCGGTCCATTCCTGGCACGGGGGACAGGGCCCTTCTCTTGCAGTCCCGCTATTCTCGAAGAGGTGGACCCTGCTCGCCCCGGTCGCCTCTCCCAGCCGCCGTAGGATCTCAGGGATCTCGTCGCTCCACTCTCCCTGTTTCATCAGGGCGTCCGCAACAAAACCCACGGCATCGAGGATCGTATCCCGCCTGCGAGCCGTATCTTCAGCACGCCTCCTGTCGGTGATGTCCTCTGC
Source organism: Methanofollis sp. (assembly GCF_028702905.1). Taxonomy (NCBI): domain Archaea; kingdom Methanobacteriati; phylum Methanobacteriota; class Methanomicrobia; order Methanomicrobiales; family Methanomicrobiaceae; genus Methanofollis; species Methanofollis sp. The sequence goes on along the minus strand of NZ_JAQVNX010000005.1, from coordinate 24,664 downwards.
CGTGCAGACCGCAGAGATGACATTGCCCGCATCATCAAGGACGGGTTTTTTTGTGATGACAAGCAACCGCACCTCCCCGCAGGCGTTCCTGACCCACTCCTCTGTACGGATCGTTTTTTTGCCCTGGAAGACCTCCTCGTTCCCCCTGATACAGATCGTCGCCTCTTCTTCGGGGAGGATGTCCCAGATCGCCCTTCTTTCCAGGTCCTCTTTTTTCAGCCCGAGGTACTCGGCCCTGGCGGTGTTGACCGCCCCGTACGTTACGGGGTCAGGGAGAAACCATGCCTGTACGGGCATGGCATCGAGGAGCAGCAGATATTCGGCTTCGGGGGACGGCGAGGATATATCTCCTCGTCCGGGGGCGTTCCCGGTGTTCTGAATTTTCTCTCCGGAAGCATGGCTCCCGCATGATGATTTCTGGAATGTTTGATGCGGTATGATAAAACCCCCTTGTTTTCTGGCCTGCGATCAACAATGCAAATCGTCTCTGTACATGTCTGAAGTCTCCCCTATTAAGGGGCGGGACAAGGGGATTTCCCGGAATGGAGGCTGAAAAGACATTCCAATAATCGTATTAATTGGTTCCGATTTCATCAGGCCGGGGCATCGTATTTTTTCTTCTTATGTCTCTGTCGTAACCTGCCGCTCCATGCCTGTTCCCTGATCTCATCTCGCCGGCAGGGAGCGCAGATGGCGCAGGATCAGGAAAGGCTAACTCCTTTCTGTTCTATTCTGTACAGATGTTTCTCAGTGCAAAGACGCGGGAAGCGGTGACGAAGACGATGTACGCCTACGCCTCCGCGTACGGACGAAAGGATGCGGACGGTGTTGCGGCGCTGCTGGCGCCCGAGGTGATCGGGGTTGGCTCAGAGAGCGAGGAGTGGGTGGAGGGGCGCGACGCGTACGTCTCTGCCATCGCCCGTGAATGTGCAGGGTGCGACGATCTCTCGCTCGAATACGGCGACCTCAGGATCGCGGCGGACGGGATCATCGCCTGGGTGGCGACGCCCTTTGCGATGACGGTCACGGCCGGGGGCCGGGTACGGCACCTGAACGGCCGCCTGACCGCGGTGCTGATGAACACCTGGGACGGCTGGCGCTTTGTCCAGACGCATTTCTCCGTGCCCGAGGGCGGGGAGGAGTGAGTGATTGGCGGTCCCGGAAGGGGCGCCGGTTCTTTTTTCAGAGCACCATGCCTGCCCCTACAGGTCACGCATGGTTCGAGAAAACCCCTCAGGGTTTTCGAGAAGGCGGCAGGGTTGCCGTGGGGATACCATGAAAACCACCCGGGTGGTTTTCAAAGAACCGCTTGAAACTTCGTTTCATGAGCGATTCACCTGAAGGCTGTTCTCTTTCTATTCGGGTGCCGTTGGCGGTGCACTCTCTTTGCGCGCCGTCTCAGAGGCCTCCGGTGCCTTGTCCGGTCCGCTCCTCTCCCGGATGAAAGAGAAAACCCGCGCATGCCCCCCCGGAACCGGCCTGCACGAATGGGCAGATATCGGTTATCACATATTAGGATTTTTACTTCGCAGATTTGATATACAAACTGATCATTATAAAAAAATCAGTTTGTGCCCACAAAAGAATGGGCGGGACGATGTGAAGGATTATGATTGCAGATCATATATGTGAGAGTACGGCCAGACTCGCAGTGCTGTGCCTTCTTGCGGGGTGTCTCCTCCTCCCCGCTGCCGCTTCCGCGGCGATCGACCACCCTCACACCTGGAATGTTTCCGTGGTGGCGGGGGCGGAGAACCTCACCCGTCTCCCGGACATCCCTGAGATCGGCGCCGGCGACACCATCCGCATCTGGGGCGTGGAGGGCCAGGTGTACGAGGGCGGGATCACCATCGCCGCGCCCGACGTGACGGTCACGCGCTGGGACGGGTCGCCCGCACAACCCCTCATCTCCGGCACCGTCAGGGCGTTCACCGTCACCGCGGACAACGCCACCTTCCGCGGTCTCAACATCTCCGGGAACACGTTGAGCTCTGGTGGCGGCGCCGGGATCAACGCCGCCGGGATTCAGGGCCTCACCATCGCCGACTGCACCTTTGTCGGCAACACGGCAAACTCTGGTTTCGGCGGTGCGCTCTATGCCGAGAGCGTCGACCACCTCCGGGTCGAGAGGACGGCATTCACCGGCAACACGGCAAACTCTGGCGGCGGTGCGTGTTTCCATGATTCCGCCAATTTCGCCCTGACGGGCACGACCTTCACGAACAACACGGCAACGAACGGCGGCGGCGGGGCGTATTTCTCCCGTTCCCCCGGTGCCAGACTGACGGGCACGACCTTCACGAACAACACGGTAACGAACGACGGCGGCGGTGCGTACTTCATCAGTTCCACCGGTGCCGCCCTGACGGACACGACCTTCACGAACAACACGGCAACGAACGACGGCGGCGGTGTGTATTTCTACAGTTCCCATAATGCCGCCCTGACGGACACGACCTTTGCGAATAACACGGCAAACTCTGATGGCGGCGGTGTGTATTTCTCCAATTCCCACGGTGCCGCCCTGGCGGGCACGACCTTTGCGAACAACACGGCAGCAGAGAAAGGCGGCGGTGCGGTTTTCCGAGGTTCCGACAATGCCGTCCTGACGGGCGCGACCTTCATGGACAACACGGCAAGCGTGTACGGCGGCGGTGCGTATTTCTCCGGTTCCCTCAATGCCGTCCTGACGGGCGCGACCTTCATGGACAACACGGCAATGAACAGGGACGGCGGCGGTGTGGTCTTCGACAGTTCCGCCGGTGCCAGACTGACGGACACCACCTTCACGAATAACACGGCAGACTTCAGCGGCGGTGCGTATTTCGTCAGTTCCCCTAATGCCGTCCTGACGAACGCTACCTTCACGAACAACACGGCAAGCGTGTACGGCGGCGGTGCGTATTTCCGTGATTCCACCAATGCCGTCCTGACGGACACGACCTTTGCGAACAACACGGCAAACTCTGGCGGCGGTACGTGCTTCTCCGGTTCCCTCGGTGCCAACCTGACACGCACGATCTTCACGCACAACACGGCAACGAACTTCGGCGGCGGTGCGTACTTCCTCGATTCCACCGGTGCCTTCATCACCAACTGCCGCTTTGACAACCCCACCAACATCTATGCAGAGAGATCCGCCGCCGCCCTGAACGCCACCCGCACCCGCGGGACGAACATCGCTGGGGGGCCGTACCTCGGCGGCAACCTCTGGCTGAATGACCCCGCCCAGAACATCTCGGAGTGGTGTGCGGACGCGGACTTCGACGGCATCTGCGATCAGACGCTGGAGGTCTCGAACCTCGGCACCGACTACCTCCCCCTGATGTACGGTCGCGGGACTGTTGCTGTCTCCTCGACGCCCACCGGTGCGTCCGTCCACCTGGACGGCGCGGCGATCAACCGCACAACCGACGCCGCCCTCTACCTCCCGCCCGGCGTCCACACGATCACCGTCTCCCTCGCAGGATACGTGACCCCCGCCGAACAGACGGTGACGGTCGTCGAGGGCCCGAACGCACCCCTTTCCTTCTCCCTGCAACCGGTGCCGACTCCCCATTCCCACACTTCCGGCGGCGGGCGCTCCGATGTCTCTGCCGGTGCGGCGAGCAACATCCCGGTCGGCGGGAACGCCTCCTTTGCAATGCAGGACTCCGCGATCTATGAGGTCGGGGTGACCGCCGGGGAGACGATCCCTGAACTCCTCGTCACCGTGGAGAGGAAGGGGCTTCCCTCGGGCATCGATGCCCCGGCCGACGCGGTCTATGAGTACGACGAGGTGACCCTCTACCGCACCACCGACGCCGCCCTCGCGGGTGCCGCCCTGAACTTCACCGTCCCGAAGTCATGGCTGGAAGAGCATGGCTTTGCGCCTGAGAGCGTCGTGCTCTACCGTTACCACGACGGCGCCTGGCACGCCCTCCCGACCTGTTTCGTCGGTGAAGACGCGTACGGCTACTCCTTCACTGCGGAGAGCCCTGGATTTTCACTCTTCGCAATCGGGGCCGAGGAGTCCGGACCCGCGCCGACGGTGACCGCAACCGTGCCGCCGACCGAAACCGCGACCGCACTCCCGGTCACGACCCCCGCCGCCGCGGCGACCACCCCGCAGCAGAGCCCCCTCCCCTTCGGGCTTGCCGCCCTCGCCGCGGGTGCCGCCCTCCTCCTCCGGGGAAGGCGGGGATAGACCCCTTCTTTTTTCCGGCCCAACAACTCTTCCCACTCGATGAAATGGCCCTGGAAATGCACCGGCTCACCAGAGGAGACGTGAGTGATCAGAAGAGCCACCCTGGCAAAAGAATGAGGATTCAACAGGGCCGGGTCTCCTGAAATCCGCCATAATCCCGTCTCTTTTCGTGCCCTTATCGCAGGAGTACCGGACGGCCATGAT